>NZ_JBFAJA010000010.1:0-176751 GCF_040654975.1 Dactylosporangium sp. NPDC050588
CTCCGTCGGGTAGTCCACGTCGAGCGCCTGTTTGACGGCGTCGGCGACGCGGACCTCCTCGTTGTAGACCGGCATCAGGATCGACAGCTTCATCAGGTGCTCCGGGGGTTGGTCGGTGCGAGGGCCGGGACCGGTGGGTCCGGCTGGACGGTGGAGGTCGGGCGGATCGCGGTGAGCAGTGGGGTGAGGGCGGTGACGGCCCAGCAGGCGGCGCTGGCGCAGGCGAGGACGGCCAGGACGATGGTGACCCGGTCGATCGAGGTTCTGAGGTGCCAGCCCAGGTCGTACGGGGTGACGGTGTAGATCAGGACGAGGCCGGCGGTGTGCAGGGCGGCGATGACCCAGAGCCAGCCGTCGGCGCCGAGGTCGAGCTCGGCGCGCCGCTGGCGGAGCAGGACGTTGCCGAGCACGGCGGCGGCGATGGTCAGCACCGCGAGCCAGCCGATGCGGTCGGTGAATGAGGCGTAGATGTCGGGCAGGCGGCCGAGGATGGCCGGGTCGCCGTGCAGGAGGGCGGAGAAGCTGCCGGCGGCGAGGACGTCGGTCTTGGCGTGCAGCAGGCGGGCGGTCACCGACCACACGGCGGTGACGCCGAGTGGGATCCACAGCGGCGCGGCGCGGCGCAGCTCGCGGCGGTACTTGACGGTGGCGACCAGGGCGAGGGCGGCGACGAGGCTGACGCCTTCGTTCTTCATGAGGGCGGCGGTGGAGGCGAGGAAGACCGCGAGGGTCAGCTGGCCGGGTGCCGGGCGGGCCAACAGGATGAGCACGGCGGCGGCGGCGAACGCGCAGGCGCACATGGCGTCGCTGAACCCGTCGGTGGGGCTGCGCCAGAACGGGGTCCAGGCGGCGTACCCGGCGGCGATCGCGGCCGGCCAGGACAGCAGCGCGGGCCCGCGGGCGGTGGCGACGCGCACGGCGTACACGACCATCGCGATGGCGGAGAAGGTGAGGAACCCGGTGACGAGGTGCGCCGGGTAGAAGGTGCGGATGCCGAGCAGTTCCCAGACGAGCGCGACGGGCGCGGAGGCCAGCGGCGGGTAGTCGGGGTGGGTGAAGCCGAGGATCGGGTTGCTGATGGCCTCGCGGGCGTAGTCGCCGCCGTGGGTGAACCAGCCGGCGTGCAGCCACCAGATGAGGTGGGCGTCGGTGCCGACGGGTTTGGCGGCGAGGGGGAGCAGCGGCGGTACGAGCGGCACGCTCACCAGCAGCGCGTCGCGCCAGCCGCTCAGGGGCAGCCGGGGCCGGTGGCGCAGCCGCCACGCGAGGGCGAAGGTCAGCGCGTACACGGGGATGAACCACGCGACGAGGGGGCCGGTGAAGGCCAGCATGAGCAGCACGGCGGCGGTGGCGACGGCGGCGCCGGCGATGGGGGCGACGACGAGGGCGAGCGGCACGGCGCGGGTGAGTGCGTACCCGAGCGGCAGTCCGGCCACGATCAGGATGAGCACGGCCAGGGCGACGTCGATCATGCGGAGGCCAACTGTTCGGTCTTGAGCCACATCCCGTGCGGCGCGGCGGGGTCCTTGTGCAGGTAGACCTTGACGGTGGCGCGCTCGCTGACGACAACGAGACCGTGCAGCACGGCGAACTCGATGAGCCGCAGCTGCAGGTCCTGGGTGTCCTCGACGATGGCGACCCTGGTACCGGCCGGCACCTGCCGGTGCAGCTCGGCGCTGAGGTACGTGATGAGCTCGTAGTACTCGATGCTGGTGGGCGCCGGCTGGTGCCCGGTCCGCACCGTGTAGAGGCCCTTACGACCGGATTGCACCGCCGGCTGCACTGCGAGCAGCAGCGCCGCGCCGCACACGGCGGCGACGAGCAGACTCATGGCGATCTGCAGGGGCGGTAGTCGGCGCATCGGCACACCTTAGGGCCTCGCCCGGTGCCGTCGGCAAGAGGCCAGCACAATTCGGGCGGGCACGTGCTGCAACGTGGGCGGAGAGCCCGACGCGGCCGCGGACCTGCCGTCAGCGATCCACCCCGAAGATACGCGTGTCCCAGCGCCTCGTTCAGTACCATCCCCGTTCCGGCCCTTCGCTCCGCTGAGGGCTGGTGCCAATCCGAAGCGCAGTGCGTGTTGCAGGAGTGCCGCGACCAGTCATCTAACGGGCGAGGCCAGCTCAAGTGTCCGGTGGGCACGTTGCAGAGCCCGGCTACTCACGTGCTTCGCATGCACCATAAACGAACCACAGATGGTTCCCTACGTGGACACCTCGAGGAGTACAACCTGCCCAGGAGTGGCAATCGCTGCTGTGGCGGCCGAGCCAGGACCGGGATGGGCGTCGGCCCGGGCGAATATGCACTCAGTCGGGTCTGCGGGACATGCTTGCTTGGACCGGCCTGCCGTGCTTGGTGGGCGGCCGCGTGCCTGGACCGTAGTGGCGGGGGCGGCTAAACCGGGCAATCGATGCAGCAACGGAAGTCTGGCGCCACCGCTGCCAATCATCTGCCGGGTCTGCTCAAGGTCGAACTCCAAACCGATCAGACGTTGCTGATACCTGCGGGCGACAGCTTCTGCCCGTTCGTAACATCAACTATCCAGTACTACGTAATAGTGTTTGGTCTAGTGATGTTGATGTGGCTCGCTCAATGCTGCCGCTGTGGGCATCGCACGTATGGTGCGGTCGCCGCCCGAGGTCTGCAGCTCCGTGAAGCAGCAGCCAGGAGGCCACGCGACGTTCGATGAACGGGTCACCGAATGCGTTCGAGAATCCAAATTTGACATGGTTCGGCATCGCTTCTATCGTCCCTTCTGTGTAGGTGGCTCGAAATGTGTCTCGCGGAGGACGATCGAGTTGCAAACCCTCCTTTGGCTGGGCCTCGAGAAGTTGTTCCGGGGGTGTGAGTTGCGGTCATGCAACAGCAGTCTTCCCGTGTTGTCGGCTTCGCATGCGCGATTCTGTTGATCGATCAGATCAATCCTTGCGTGTCTATCGATGAGGTGCGGTCGTTCTCGGGACAGTCGTTGCAGTGCTGGCCAGGAGGCCTGCCGGCGGCCATCGGGTGCTGGCGTTGGCCGGGTCCCCGATTTCCGGCGAGGTGTCGGCGGTATCGCGGCGATTGTTGGGGAATCCACCAGAATCGGTGGTCAGATCGGTATACGTTAAATGTGCATCGGTTTGCGGTCCGTTGTCTGAATGTGCAGTCAGTAACCATCGCAATGAGGTGTATCGCTGTTGTTTTCGTCACGACGCAGGTTGCAGCAGTTTGAGTCGTCCGCGTTGATGCCTGTGCCCCGTGGCTCTATGTGATTTGTAGTCGTGACCTCTTGTGTCGCGATCATGTCGCCGCGTAGCTTCCCGTCCGTCGATGTCCGGCTCGCGGGCTCGGCGCACGGGGAGGCTTCATGGCGGCGTCGGCTCGGTCTATGTCTGGTCCTCGGCGGAGCCGGTGGGCGCCGTCCCGGTCGCGGTTGCTGACTGCGACGACGGCCGGCCTTCTGCTCGTGTCCGGGTTGGCGGTGTTGCCCGCTGCGGCGAAGCCACCCTCGTGGCCAGTGCCCGCCGCACCGGCCGCTGGCAAGTCTGTACCGGTCTCGAGCGTGCCGGTGAAGGCGCCGGCAACGGCGGCGACGGACACGGCGAAGCAATGGGCGTCGACTGCGGTCTGGCCGGCCGGTGGTGAGGCGGTCGTGCCAGTGGACGCGGCCGCGTCGGGTGCGGCCCGGGCCGCGACCGCGACGGTGACCGCCGGGAAGGGCAAGCCGGGCGGGTTGCCGGTGGTGGTGCGGGGCAGCGCGGTGTCCAGCGACGCGCGCAGCACGCAGACCGCTGCTGCTGCGCCGGGGTCGGTGCGGCTTGCTGTCGCGGGCCAGGACGTGAGCGCCAAGGCGGGTGTGCGGGGTGTGTTGTTCACCGTTGCGCGGGCTGATGGTGCGGCGGGCACGTCGCGGGTGGCGTTGGACATCGACTATGCGGGGTTCGCCGACGGGTTCGGCGGTGACTACGGGCGTCGGTTGCGTCTGGTGCGGATGCCGGCGTGTGTGTTGACGACGCCGGAGTTGCCGGCGTGTCAGGTGCAGACCCCGGTCGAGGGGACGAGTAACGACCCGGAGACGCGGGTGATCTCCGCGGATGCGGTGGATGTGACGCAGTCTGCGGTGGCGTTGACGTCGTCGGCGACGTCGAAGACGTCGGAGCCGAAGCTCGGCGATGTCGCGGCCGGCACGGTGAAGCCGGGCGAGCAGTCGAAGGCGACGTCCACCAACACCAAGAACGAGACCGTGGCAGCGGCGCCGTCGGGCGGAACGGTGTACGCGCTGGCGGCGCAGTCGTCGGGCCCCGGTGGGGACTATGGTGCGACGTCGTTGTCGCCGACGTACGGGTGGGCAGCCGGTTCGCAGGGTGGCGAGTTCACGTACTCGTACCCGTTGCAGGCGCCACCGAGTTTGGGTGGCCCGACACCGGACCTGAAGCTGCAGTACTCGTCCGGGTCGGTGGACGGCAAGACCGCGCTGACGAACCCACAGTCGTCGTGGATCGGTGAAGGCTGGGACCTGAACGTCGGCTACATCGAGCGGCCGTTCAAGCCCTGCTATGACGATGGGATCGCCGGGGTCGGGGACCTGTGCTGGTGGACCAACGACGTGTTCACGATGGTGTTCGGCGGCAGATCGACACGGCTGATCAAGGGCAGCGACGGTAAGTGGCACGGCGAGGTCGACGACGGCTCCCGCATGGAGTTGCTCAGTGACACCACCCGCGGCAACGGTGACTTCAACGGGTACTTCTGGCGGCTCACGACCCAGGACGGCACCCAGTACCACTTCGGGTTGCACAAGCGGTTCGCCGGTGACACCGCGCCGACGAACAGCGCACAGAAGGCTCTCGTGCACAGCAACAACGCCGGCGAGCCGTGCCAGAACGGCCCCGCGTCCACGAGCGGTTGTTACCAGGTGTACCGATGGAACCTCGACTACGTCGTGGACCCGCGCGGCAACTCACTGACGTACTACTACCAGAAGTACGAAGGCAGCTACGGGCACTGGAACAGCAACAGCACGTACGCCTACGACATCACCGCCGCACTGATCCGCGTCGAGTACGGCACCCGCGCCGGGCAGGAAGCCGCCGGCGCGCCAATGCGGGTCCGCCTCGACGTCGGTCTGCGCTGCAATCTCACCAATGACCAGCAGTGCCAGGGCAACTTCGGAGCCTGGCCGGACACGCCGTGGGACCAGTACTGCGCCGTCGGCGCGCCGTCGTGTACGGAGAAGACGCAGACATTCTGGACGCCGTGGCGACTGAGGTGGGTCACCACTGAGGTGTGGGACCCGACCGGCACCCCCGGGTACCGGCAGGTCGACCGGTGGGAACTGCTGCACGCCTACCCGGTGCCCGGTGACGGTTCGCCGACGCAGATGTGGTTCGACGACATCATCCACACCGGCATGGACACCACCGGCGGCGGCAGCCAGATCACGCTGCCAGCACCGCACTTCGGCGGCATCAGCTACGCCAACGTGGTCAACGACGTCACACTCAAGTACAAGCGGTACCGGCTCACCCTGATCACCAACGGGTACGGCGGGCAGACGCTCGTCGAGTACTCCCCGCCGGAGTGCACCCCGTCGAACATGACCGGCATGCCGTGGGACCAGATCTGGCGCCGGTGCTATCCGCAGTACCACGACGGCGGCTGGGACCTGTATCACAAGTACGTCGCCACCAAGGTCACCGACATGGACCTCACCGGCGGCAGCCCCGACGTCTCCACCGAGTACTCGTACCTGCTGGACGGCAACGACGCGTACGTGCTGTGGCAATACGACAAGAACGACGCCGGCAACGGTTCCTACCGGACCTGGGCTGACTGGGCCGGCTACAGCACCGTCATCGCCACCACCGGCCCGGTCGGCGGCACCCAGACCAAGACGAAAACCCTGTACTTCCGCGGCATGCACGGCGACAAGACCGGCACCGGGACGCGTACCGTCAACATCACCGACTCCCTCAGCACCGCCATGCCGGACCTGCCCGCCTACCGCGGCATGGCCCGCGAAACGTCCACCATGGACGGCACCACGGTACGGGTGAAGCACATCAGCACACCCCAGCAGTTGCAGACCGCCTACCGGTCCGCGCCGTGGGTGATGGGCAACGTCAGCGCCCAACGCGTCTCAACTGCAGGCGACAAAACCGGCACGTTCATCGCGGCGAGCAACACCTGGCGCTGGACCAAACGCACCTACGGCTACGAAAACACCTACGGGCTGCGGACCCTCGTCACCGACCTCGGCGACGAAGCCATCGCCACGGACGACACGTGCACCACCACCACGTATGCGACACCGGACACCACGAAGTTCATGGTGGCCTACCCATCGCAGACGATCACCACGGACTGCGCGGCGACACCGTCCGGCGGCAACTACCTGTCCGGATCGCAGACGCAGTACGACACCCTCGCCGTCGGCGCGACCCCGACCAAGGGACTCATCACCCGCAGCAACGTCCTCTCGTCAGTATCGGGCACCGCGCTGACCTGGCAGAAGAGCTCCGGTACCACGTACGACACGTACGGCCGCGAGCTCGAGACCTCCGACGCGCTGGACCGCAAGACCACGATCGCCTACACCCCGGCCTCCGGCACCTCCCCAACGACGGTCACCAGCACCAACCCGCTCGGACACGTCACCACTGCCACGGTGGGCTTCACCCGCGGGCAGACCCTCGGCGTCGTCGACCCGAACAACCGCACGACCACCAACAAGTACGACGCGCTCGGCCGGCTCACCAAGGTGTTCCAACCACGCAACTCGGTTGGCGCCACCACCGCTTACACCGCAACGACGTCGACGGTGCCGTTCGCCGACATCGACGGACCCGGCTCGACCACCGTCGCATTGACCGGCGACGAGAGTCACACCCAGATCAGCCTGCCGTTCGCGTTCAACTTCTACGGCACCAACTACAACAGCGCCTACCTGTCCAGCAACGGCCTGCTGTCCTTCACCGGCCAAGCCACCGACCACACACCCACCACCCTGCCGAACACCGCTGCACCGAACGCCGCCCTGTACCCGTTCTGGGACGACCTCAACCTCGACGCCACCTCACAGGTCTACACCCGGACCAGCGGCACCGCACCGAACCGGCAGTTCGCCGTCGAGTGGTACCAGGCCTACCTGTACGGCCGCAGCACCCGCGTCTCGTTCACCATCACTCTGAACGAGAGCGACGGCAAGATCACCTTCAACTACGGCGGCATCGACAACGACATGGACCGCGGCAACTCCGCCACCATCGGCGTGGAAAACGCGTCCGGCACCGTCGCCACCCAGTACGCCTACCGCCAGACCCTGCTCGCCAACGACAAGTCGATCACGTTCACGCCGACCGCTCAGCCGCCGAACCCCCTGCCGGACATCGAATACAGCTACGCCGTGCAGTACACGGCCCCCAGCTGGGTGTCGACGAAGACCCTTGGCCCGAACGGCAACCAGATCGAGTCGTTCGCGTTGTACGACGGGCTCCTCCGTCAGCGACAGACCCACGAGCCTTCCGCCGGCGCGAGCGGAGGACGGGTCATCACTGACACGCAGTACGACGCTCGGGGACTCGTGGTCAAGAACAGCGTGCTGTGGAACGCCGGCACACCGACTGGCACCCTGCACAGCTTCAACGATGTCGATGTCCAACTGCAGCAACGAACAACCTACGATGCCCTTGGCCGGCCCGTCAGCGACTCGGCGTGGGCCGCCAACGTGCAGAAGTGGCAGGCCACCACCGCGTATGACGGGGACAAGGTCGTCATCACCCCGCCGATCGGCGGCGCAAACGCTGTGACATACGACGCCCTCGACCGCGCCACCTCGCTGCAGCTGTTCCCGACGAGCAACGGCACCGGCACTCCCGAAACAACCACCTACAGCTACAACCGTCTCGGGGCGCTCACTACGGTGACAGACGCCGGAGGTAACAGGTACAGCACCACCTACGATTTGCTCGGCCGAGCTACCACGGCAACCGATCCGGACGCCGGAACTACGGCAATTCAGTACGACCAGGCCAGCCAGATCACCTGGACCATCGACGGCCGCCAGCAGAAGATCTCCCACGAGTACGACGCGCTCGGCCGCGAAACCCGGCGCTGGTCAGGTGAAATCACCACCGGCGGCAAGCTCGCCTCCTACACCTACGACGCCAAAGCCAAAGGTTTGCTCGACGAAGCTGTCCGCTGGGTCGGCGGTGACCAATACGTCGAGACCGTTGACGGCTACACCACCAGGTACCAGCCCACCGGTCTTACGACCACCATCCCGATGATCCAAGGCGCTCTTGCCGGCGCCTATCAGGTGACCTATGGCTACAACGAGTTCGGCGACCTTACCTCCGTCGGCTACCCCAACAAGCATGGAATGCCGGCCGAGACCGTCAGCTACGCGTACACCAACCTAGGCCTTCCGAGCACCTCTGCAGGCCTCGACCCCTATGTCACCGCCAGCACATACAGCGAGTACGGCGAACTCAACCAACGGGTCTACGGCGCCAGCGGCCCTGCCCAGTTAACCCGTAACTACACGTACCAACCCGACACCGGCCGGCTCGCCAACATCACCTCGAAACTGCCGAACCAGGCTCAGCCGGGTCAGTTCAACACCGTCCAGAACGACACCTACACCTACAACCACACCGGCGACATCACCCGCGTCCTCGACGGCACCGACAACCAAGCCCAGTGCTACCGCTACGACAGCCAGCACCGGCTCACTGACGCCTGGACCGCCGTTGACGCGTGCGCCGCCAACCCGGCCGCTGCCGCCATCACCGGCTCTGGCAAGTACCCGTACTGGGACACGTTCACCTTCGACACCAGCGGTCGCCGAACGACGGACATCCATCGCACCAGCGCTACGGCTACCACCTCGCGCACATTTTCCTACCCGGCCACCGGTCCAACCTCGCAGCGCGTCCACGCTGCGACCTCGGTCGCCTACACCGGCGCGACTACCCGCACTGACACCATGACCTACGACAACGCCGGCAACACACAACAGCGCACCATCAACGGCGTCGTCACCGACTTCACCTACAACTCCGAAAACCAGTTCGCCAGCGCCACCGTCCATGCCGCAAGCGGCGACCAGCAGACCACCCATCTCTACAACGCCGTTGGTGGCCTGCTCGTCCGCAAGGAACCCGGCGGTACCACCCTGTATGCCGCAGGTCAGGAGTACAAACTCACTGGCGCCAGCACCGTCACCGCAACCCGGTACTACAACCATGGCGGCGCCACCGTCGCGGTCCGCATCGGCAGCGCGCTGTCCTGGCTCGCGGCCGACCACCAGGCCAGCACCAATCTCACCGTCAACGCCACCACAGGCGCCGTCCAACGCCGCTGGTACACCCCCTACGGCGCCGACCGCGCCACCCAGGGCGCTTGGCCCACCGACCGCGGCTTCCTCAACAAGCAGAGCAACACTTCAACCGGACTGCTCGACGTCGGCGCCCGCGAGTACGACCCCAACCTCGGTGTATTCCTCAGCCCCGACCCGCTACTGAACCTTGCCGATCCAAGGCACTTCAACGCCTACGCCTACGCCGCACACAGCCCCGTCACCTACAGCGACCCCAGCGGGCTCATGCAAAGCTCCGACGGTGGTCAACGCGCAATGTACAGCGGCGCGGGAGTCAAGGTCCCGGTCCGGCCCTTGCCGCCGCCCGGCAAGGGCTCGCAGCCGAATAAGAAACGCACCATTGAAGAGCAGAAATACGACCAGAGGCTGTACGAGTGGGGTAAAACGGTTGACTGGCACAATACCCCTTCGGCGAAGCAGCATGCGGAGGATCAAGAGCAGACCTTAAACTTCCGCAAGCAGCGCGGACAGATTCGAGAGGAAGAGCGGCAGCGGGTCCGCAACGAAGAAGAGTCGCGACCCGAGGCCAAGGAGGATGCCGAGGAGTCTACGTGTCACAGCTTTGATCCCGACACGGCAGTGCTCATGGCCGACGGCGCTCAAAAGGCGATCAAAGACATCGTCGTGGGTGACATTGTCACGGCCACTGACGCTGCTACGTCAGAGACCAAGGCGCAGACCGTAACCGCTTTGCATGCCAATCTTGACACGGACCTCACGGATGTCGCCGTCGTGGATTCCGATGGCGACATCCACGTGCTTGAGACGACCGACCATCACCCGTTCTGGTCGGATACAGCAAACAACTGGGTCGATGCAGCCGAACTGACACCGGGCGATCGTCTCCGCGCCGCTGATCACCGCACAATGGTCGTGCTGAAGGTCTACAGTCGCATTCAGGCCAAACTGATGCGAGACCTTACCGTCGGCAACTTCCACACCTATTATGTGGTTGCTGGCGACACTCCGGTCCTAGTGCACAACAACAACACTGCGTGTGACCGTTCGGCGCGTAGAGGTCTTTCGCTTGCTGCGGAAGCGGCCGAAGGGTTCGAGTATCCGGGCGGATCTACCGGTGCTCTGCACACCAATTTGGGATGGTTCGATGATCCGCTCTCATCTGGGAGTGGAAACATTCACCCAAGCATTCGTGATAGTCCTGCGCCAGGAACTAAGCGCGGTTGGGAGCATCATCTGGAGGCGCAGGTTGCAGCACTGATGCGACTCAACCCCGGCATGCGAACCGCGACTCTCTACGTCCACTTTTGGAGCAAGACCGCAAAGCGGGAAGTGTGCGAAGTATGTGACGAAAGGATTAGGGACATGCTGCCTGAAGGTGCAACCTTGCAGGTCGTCATCATGATGCGTGATGCCAGGATTTACAGGTCGGAACCATACGTGGGAAATAGTCGAATGTAGTCGATTTTGATGCGGCGTCGAGGGCTTCAGTCGCGGCCCTCGACGCCGCGCTTTCTTTATGCCCCTGGCGTCCGCCAATCTGCATCTGGAATGGTTCTAAGGCGAGACAGGGTCTCGGTCTTCAGGGTTGCCACTTCTATGTCCCAGGCCGAGCCCCCCCTCGTGTGGACGATTTCCACGAGCATGTCGTCCGCCATGAAGATTCGATACCCGGGCGCCGGCCAGTTCCAGCGCCCGAAGGCGACCTCTTCTAAGGGCTCGAGGACCTCCGCCAACGCTCGATCGGGTAAGAAGTAGGCGCTCAACCTGGCCGGCGCCGCGTAAATTGCCTCTCGTGTTGCATTGTGAACCAGGAATTGAGCTAGTTGCTCCGGGTTTAACGCCCAGGCTTCATGGCGCTCGGCTTCGTAGACTGCGTCGGGATTGTGAATGTCGAAGGACCAACTCCAGTCTGCAGTTGCGTCGACCATGAAGGTCGCCTTGCCGTCAACTCCTGCCCGAATTTCCTGTGGTGAAATCATTGATGTCGTAAACGTAAGAGGTGAATTTCGCTGTGAAGCGAGGTAGTGCCATTCGTGCAACGCTTGCGGCAGCCATTCGGTAGAGGGTGGAGCGGGGTCCGGGTCCCGAGTGGCGGGGCCGTGCCACGTGGCTACAAAGTTGGAGAGTGAGATGTTGCTGGGATCGATCACGGCGCCATTGTCTCACATGCAATTGTGGCGGAGGCAAGCTCGCCGTGGGTTGGGCGTCCTCAACGTCGTTGGCAATATTTTGCGTCATTCGGCGAGCTGCCTTGTTGATGCCGATGGCGGCGGTGCGACACGGCGGCTGAACCGTGAAATACCTCGTCTCCCATGTGAATCCGTGCAATATATGTCAGTTGTCTATGCGGAGGCAGTTGCGTTCGAGTCCTCGTGCCCCTGTCGGGCGCCCTACCGGGATGTAGGCCGAGCTGAACATGGCACGGGCCAAGATCCGCCGCGACGGCGAGCGGGCCGCCGCGCTCAGCATGACCCATCAAGGCGTTGCTCGCGGACTCCTCGGAGACGCTGAACGAATTTCTCAGCCGTGGGCTGCCGGGCGGCAGCTCAGGCGGGGACCGGCTGCAGGCGTAGCGACAGCCAGTCGGTCGGCGCGCTGATCGCGTCGAAGGGGGCGTCGAGGTAGACGACTCTGTTCGGTCAGCGCGGCGATGATCTGCTCGACCGGCCGCTCACCCATCGGGGAGCGTTGGCCGGACTATCTCGACCAATTTGGCCCGGCCGGCCCGCCTGGCGCAGTCCGGCCCGGCCGCCGCGGCGCGACAGTAGTTTAGCGCGACAGTAGTTTAGTTCGAGCACTGCTGGGCAGGCCGCATTTGGCAATGCGGAAGTCGACCGGCGGCTCGCCGCGGCCGTCAACGGTGGTCTGCCCATCGTTGACCTCGCCGCTCGGCTGGTCGACATCGAGGTTGTGTTGACAGTCGTCGGGCACCGCATCCGCATCAGGCTGAGTGCTATCCATCGAAATCATGGATATTGGACGAGTGATGAACAAGCGCGGCGAACCCGACGGCAACCTGCTGCGTCGTGGGGCGCGATTTCAATCAGCGCCCAAAGCACGTAGTAGTCGATCGCGGGGGAGTGGCACACCTGTCTGACGTAAGAGCCGTTATCGCACACCTGGTCGAAATCTCCGTCACCGGCCGGGCCGCAGGCCGACCAACCGGCACCGTCAGTGCACGTCGAGGACCGTCGCGCTGCGTTGCTGCGTGGACTCGGTCCGGGTTGCCGGGTCTCGGCGTGACCGCTGATGCGGTAGACCTGGGACATGAGCCGGTGGCCGAAGCTGCACCCACACCAGGCGGACCTGTTGCGCCGCATCGCCGACGGCGGAGACCCGGTCATGGCCGCCGAACCAGCCTTGGCCGCCGCCTTCTTTGACCTGCGGCGTCGCCACCTGGTGGCCACGCCGCGGACCCAGGGCATCTGGCGCTTGTCGTGAAGCCCGTTGAGGATCTCGGCGGTGCGGTCCCGGCTGCCGTCGTCGACGATGACGAGCTCGGTCTCGGTCGGGTAGTCCACGTCGAGCGCCTGTTTGACGGCGTCGGCGACGCGGACCTCCTCTTGTAGACCGGACATCAGGATCGACAGCTTCATCAGATGCTCCGCGGGTTGGTCGGTGTGGGTGCCGGGACCGGTGGGTCCGGCTGGGCGGCAGGGGCCGGGCGGATCGCGGTGAGCAGCGGGGTGAGGGCGGTGACCCCCAGCAGGCGACGCTGGCGCAGGCCAGGACGGTCAGGACGATGGTGACCCGGTCGACTGACGTCCGGAGGTGCCAGAGCAGGTCGTACGGGGTGACGGTGTAGATCAGGACGAGGCCGGCGGTGTGCAGGGCGGTGATGGCCCAGAACCAGCCGTCGGGGCCGATGTCGAGCTCGGCGCACCGTCGGCGCAGCGCCGGCGCAGCAGGATGTTGCCGAACACGGCTGTGGCGAGGTCTGGTGAATCCGGCCGAACGCACCCGTCGTAGCCGGACGTCGTCGACAATCTGGCCATGAGTGATGAGCTGGCAGGCTCGTACCTCGACGTCATCGGAGGCGAGAACGAATGGTTCGGTGTCGCCGGCTGCTGGACCGTCGTGCAGCCGGCGGCCTCGGACGCCGTCGACATCGACCGGGTGGTCCGCCGGCTCGGCTGCGACCCCGTTGGCCTCGTCACCCGTGCGCCGAGCCGTGCGTGGGAGGTCGAGACGGGCGGAGACGAGCTGGTATTCCTGGTGCAGACCGGCCCGGCGGTGTCAATGATCGAGGTCGGCGGATACCAGGGCACCCGCGACGTGGTGCTGTCCCGCCTCAGCGAGGCGGCCACGGTCCACAGCGCCTGCTGGAACGTCCTCGGCAAGCGGTACCTCGCCTACGCCGCCCACGGCGAGGTCGTCACCTACCTGCACAGCCACTTCCCGGACCGGCTCACCGGCGCCGATCCGGCGGCACTCGACGAGGACCTGCGAAACTTGCTGACGCTGGGCGAGGTCATCCGCAACAGCGCCTCGGACGACCTCGCCGACGGCGACGACTGGCTCGCGGAGATGCTCGCGGTCGTCGAACGCCGCACCGGCGTCCGTCTGAGTCCGGACCAGCTCTACGAGCAGCACCCGTCGATCGTTCTCAGACCCCTCCCGGACGAGGGACGCTGAGCCGGTGGAGCACACAGCACCGTCCGCGGGCTCCGAAAAGTTGGCCCGCGGACGGTGCTGTCGTTGCTGGATTCGTTACTGGAAGGTCTGCACCAGTGCACCGCCGCTGTTCGACCGTGGCAGGTACAGCTTCGTGTTGTCCGATGCGATACCCGTGATGCTGGTGATCCCGGTCCCGCTCGTGGCCGCGAGGGCGCCGGTCTGCTTGTCGATCCGGCCGAGCACGGAGTATCCGCTGCCGTAGCGTTCGAGTCGGCCGCCCGGCAACGCAACCTCGACAAACAGGCAGGCTTCTACGTTGACCGCGACGACGTCATCCTGTCTCCGCTAGAGGCTGGTGCCGAAGGAGTGCCGGACCTTGTCGTCCTAGCCGCCCAGGCCATCGAGATGCAGCTAATCGAGGACCATACGCGCCAGCAGGACGCCCTCGACGGCGCGCCGGTTGACTCGTCGCAGGATCTCCACTGGATGATTTTGCCGCTGGCTCATCCAGACGAGTTTGCTGACTTCATCGGGCGCAGCATCACGGCCGATGCCGCCACCGAGCAGGACGACCCGACACCCCGGGAACCTGACGGCGTCGTGGGCGCCGAACGTGCTGAGCCGAACCGATCATAACGACCAAGATCGAATGCGTGCTGCTGCCGCTGTCCGGGCGCGCGGCTATGTGGTCAGTGATGCTCCATCCAAAGCAGGACGTCCAGAATTCGGAGGGCGCTCGTCCCGGCCGGAACACCGTGGACAGCTGCGGCGAGTTCAACAAGCTGGCCGTGCAGACCGTCCTGTAGCCGGCGGTGGAGCGGTTCCCAGAACACCGTTGGATCGCCCAGTGCCCTCATGGTCACGGCGTCTTGAATCGGCACGAGGCGTGGTCGTTTGCGGGCAAGCAGCTTTGAGGTGATCGTCCGTCCGACGTCGTGCAGCGGTCGGATCGAGTCCCAGAGCTCGAGGCACGTCGAGGTGTCAGGGGCGGCTACCAGGTCAAGGTCGGTGGGGATGCAAGCCAAGAGTTGTCCAAAGCGGCCCGTCTCGTCGCTGACGAGCTGCCACGCCACGCGGGCGGGCACCTCAACGCCGAGCATGGTCACGGCCGTCATGTCTGCGGCAGTGAATCGGTTGGCGACTCCGTGTCGGTCACCGCCACCGTCGAACCGCTCAAACCATGAGCCCGTGTAGCCAACCTCGCCGGACCAGTCGACATCGCGGAAGTACTCCGACAGCAGACTCCTCGCGTGTGCCGGCGCGGCGATCAAACGTTCAACCACAGACCAGTCGGGCTCTCGAGTCGCCATGGAATCCAAGGTAGTGCACGAGGCGGAGGGCTCCGGGGCGTGGGCGACCAGAGCGGACCCATGACGCGGTCCCAAATCGACCGTGTCCGCCGGAAATACTCCCGAGCACACCAACCGCGATCAACGTGCTCGCGCACGATGCGGCGCGGATGCGGCCGAGTGTCAAGTCGACGTCTGCATTTGTGGACGGCAATGGGCAGGCTGTGATGTCGGCTGTCGATGAAGGTGGTGGCTCGGAGTGGGTGAAGACCGGGGCAACGTTGATCTTCTGGCGTCCTGGCTGGACCAGTCGCGTCCCGCGGTGCAGGACCGCCGTCGGCGGCCGGACCAAGCCGGTGGCTTGCGGTTCGCGTTCTACGGGCGCGTGTCGACGGCGGACTTCCAGGAGCGGGCGTCGTCGAGGCGATGGCAGCGGGATGCGGCGGATGAACTCGTCGCCGGTCATGGCGTCATCGTGGCGGAGTTCTTCGATGCGGATCGCAGCCGGCGGTTGCCGTGGCGGGACCGGCCCCAGGCCGCCAGGTTGCTGCAGTGCCTCGCGGATCCTGCGCGTGGGTTCGATGCGGTGGTGGTGGGGGAGTACGAGCGGGCGTTCTTCGGTGATCAGGCGTTGACGGTGCTGCCGTTGCTGGATGCTGCCGGAGTCCGGTTGTGGCTGCCGGAGGCGAACGGTCCCGTCGACCTGAGCCAGGCGTCGCATCAGGCGTTGATGATGCTGCTCGGTGCCCAGTCGAAGCGGGAGGTGCTGCGGGCGCGGTTCCGGGCGCTGACCGCGATGCGAGCGCAGGCACGTGACGAGGGCCGGTTCCTGGGCGGCCGGCCGTTGTTCGGTTATCGGCTGATTGACGCGGGCCCGCATCCGAATCCGATGCACGCGAAATGGGGCCGGCGGCTGCAACGCTACGACCCGGACCCGGTGACCGCGCCGACCGTACAGTGGATCTTCGCCCAGCGGTTACTCGGATGCAGCGTGTCGGGTATCGCCGCTGAGCTGAACCGTTCTGGTGTGCCGTGTCCGTCGCAGGCTGATCCCAGCCGGAACCGGCACCGGGCGGGCAATGGATGGATGCTGACCACGGTTCGGGCGATTCTAGGGAATGCGAAGTACACGGGCCGGCAGGTGTGGAACCGTCAGCCGGCGCAGCACACTCCGCCGCACCTTCCGGGCCCGTCGAGGGTACAGCGATGGACGGGCACCGACGATTGGGTGATCTCCACTCGGGTCGTGCATCCCGCGCTGGTGTCCGAGAGCGACTTCGTCGCTGTCCAGCGACTTGCCGCGGCCGCCACGCCTGACGCTCCAGTCCATCACTACCTGTTCGTGGGCCTGCTGCGCTGCGGCCGATGCCGACGGGTGCTGGACCCGTGCTGGTCGCACGGGCGTGCGGCGTATCGCTGCCGACACGGCCATACGAGCGCTCGGCCACAGCATGGGCGTCCGAGAAACCTGTACGTGCGGGAAGACCGGATGTTGGTGATCATCCGTGACCTGCTTGCCGTCATGGAGCTGGCTCCGGCAGCTCTCGCCGAACATCTCCGCCGTGAACGGCTCATGGTGCGTTGCACCGAGACGGGTTGCTCACTGCAACCGCTATGACCGCTTTACCCGCAAATGCCTGCGGGTGGGGGTACGTGTCGAAGGGGGATGTGAACCCCCACCCATAGCATCCCTGCAAGAAGCAGGGATGCATGCGTTCGACCATATCGACGAAGAGTCGTTCCTTCAAGCGTGTGGACGGTGACTCATTCTGTGGTCGTGGTTCGACTCGTGGATTGGATCGGCGCTGGCGTGGTCGCCCCGATCGTCGCGAGCCGCACAAACGGGGCGCAGTTGCGCGGTAGGGGTGTCGGTGGGTCCGAGGAAAACCGATGGCGTGCGAGGTGAACCAGGGCGATTCTGTAGTCTGAGGGCGGGCCTTTGAGCTGGGGTTTCGCCGGGGTGGGTGGCCTCTTTGGAGACGAAGGGGGCGGGTGAGATCACGTCGGTGATCATGAAGTTCTCTACGCCACACGAAGCCCCGAGGACCTCACCCGCCGATGGCATCATCGCTCATTGCCGCACTGACCGTCACGACACCCCACGCCGCCGTTCCGCCCGCTCCGATCACTGATGGTGAGCGCAACGGCCCTGCTGGCCGTGCTGTCGAAGGTTCCGGATCCGCGCGACCCACGCGGGATCCGGTACCCGCTGTCCGCGGTGCTCACCGTCGCGGTGTGCGCGGTCATGGCAGGGGCCTCAACGTTCGCGGCGATCACCGACTGGCTCCATGACCTCGACGAACACGCCCGTACCCGCCTCGGTTTCGTCGGCGGCGTGCCCGCCGGCACGACGGTGTGGCGGCTGTTGATCCGGCTCGATGCCGAGATCCTGTCGAGGGTCCTGGCCGGCTGGCTGCACGCCCGGACCGACCCACCGGACCCGCCGAGTTCGTGGTCTGTTCGCCGGTACCGCAGAGTGATCGCGGTGGACGGCAAGGCGCTGCGCGGCGCCCGCCGCGAGGACGGCCGTCACGTCCATCTGCTGTCCGCGCTGGACACCGGCACCGGCGTCGTGCTCGCCCAGGTCGCCGTGGACGCGAAGTCGAACGAGATCCCCGCGTTCGCGCCGCTGCTGGACGCCGTCGAGACGGTGCTCGGCACCCTCGCCGGAGTGCTGTTCATCGCCGATACCCTGCACACCCAGACCCGTCACGCCGACGAGGTCACCGCCCGCCAAGCACACCTCATGGTCCAGGTGAAAGCCAACCAGCCGACCCTGTTCAACCAGCTCAAACGACTGCCCTGGGCGCAGATTCCCGTCGGGGACCGCACCCGCGACCGCGGTCACGGCCGCCGCGAGACCCGCACCGTCAAAGCCGTCACCGTTCGCACGCCCGGCGGCATCGCGTTCCCACACGCGCAGCAGGCCGTCCGGATCACCCGCACCCGTATCGTCGCTGGCAAGACCAGCCGCGAAACCGCCTACCTGACCGTGTCACTACCCACCGGTCAAGCCCTGCCCCGCGACCTGCAGACCTGGATCCGCAGGCACTGGCACATCGAGAACATGATCCACCACGTCCGTGACGTGACGTTCCGTGAAGACCTGCACCAAGCCCGAACCAGCAACGGACCGGCCGTCATGGCCACCCTGCGTAACACCGCGATCGGCTGGCACCGCACCACCGGCGCGACCAACATCGCCCGCGCCATCCGCCAGGCCAATCGCCGCTCACACGACCTGATTACCACCGTGACCAGCGGTTACCCGAGAACGCAATGACCCTGAACCGGGACGGAGCCACGCCCCGGTCGCGATCACCACCGTCGACGGCGACCGGGACAACGGGGCTCGTGGACCTGCGGGCGCCGGTAGCCGAATTGACGAGGCCCCCGAACGACCAGTTGGTCAATACGCCTCCGCTGACCGTACAGGCGTCGATGAGATCGGATGGTGCTGCCCATGCCGGAAGTTCTCAACACCCCGCAACGCGAGGGCCTGGAGACACAACCATGAGTGAGATGCAGCGGCAGGCGTCGTTGTCGGCCGGGGATGTGTTGTACGAGGCGGCCCGCGTGGCGTGTCTGGCCCCGTCGATCGAGAACTCCCAGCCGTGGCGCTGGCGCATCCGCGGCAACACCCTCGAACTGCACGCGGATCGCTCCAGCCAGTTGACCGCCACCGACCCGGAGGGTCGGTTGATGATCGTCAGCTGCGGTGCGGTCCTGCACCATGCCACCGTCGTGCTCGCCGCCCTCGGGGCCGCCGCCACCGTCGAACGGATCGACGATCCAGCCGATCCGGACCTGCTCGCCAGGCTGACACTCATCGGCCACCACCAGGTGACAGCCGAGGACATGCGCCTGCATCATGCGTTGCGCACTCGTTGCGCACTCGTTGCACGACGAGACCTAGCGTGGCGCCGGCGCCCAGTAGCGCGAGGCGATCAGGAGGGCGGCGTGGGGGAGGTGCTCGCTCGTCTCCGGGTCGTGTGCGATCGGGTGAACAGGCGTAGGGTGAAGACGCTGCTCCGGACCCCGGTGGCCGACAGTCCGTCGTTGATGGACGCGTTCCACTGATCGATGTCGTCTCTTGTGCGATGTGCATGAATTGTCATCCTGGCGCGGGAGGCCACCGCTGCCGCGCCGTCTGCGTCGGCCGGCTCGGACCCATTGGAGCTGCCCGCGGTACCGAATGGAAAGCCGGTCCCGTCGGCCAGGGCGTAGTCGCCCGTCCGTGTTCGAACCTCGACCTTCCAAGAGACCCAACCGGCCCGCCGCACACGCCGGCGAGTGAGAGCCATGACCGCGTGAGCCGACGTTTCGCCGTCGGCGGTCCACTGATCGGAAGGTGCGAGATGGCTGTCCGGTACGGGTTTCTCGGCCCCGGCGTGCTCACCGAGACGGTCGTCGGCAGCATCCTGGTCCTCGCCACCACTTTCCCGCACGCCGTCGAACCGCTCAGTGACGGGCGCGGAGTGCTTGTGCCGCATCGGAACCCGGCCGCCTTGGCGACCGCCATCCGTCGGATCCTCATCGATCCCGCCACGGCCGCTCGCCTGTCCCGGCCTCGTGGGCCAGTCGTGCGCTCGCCTGCGGGCGCTGCACAGTACGAGGTGCTCGCGGGCCGGCTCATCGCCACACCGGCAGCCACCCGCGGCTCTGAACCGTAGCCCGTACGGTCCCGGCCGTGAGCGACTCGGTCTTGGTGTCGCGGCATGATCCTGGGCCTGACCCCAGATCCGCGACCGGTCATCATCAAGCTCTTCATGCCCGGCGAGCACGCCGTGCTGGTCCGCCGCCGTACGCACGCCTTGGTCGATCCTGCAGCGGTCCCGTCCACGACGGTGTCCTGTGACTGTCCCTACGGAGCCAGCAACATCCGCGTCGGCTTCGCCGCTGTCACCCCCACCGCACTCATCGCGGCGATGAAGCGTCCCAAACGCTCGCTGCGACCTGACCCCGAAGGGGGCGTTGATCCCTATGGCTCTTCTCATGGCACCGACCGTCCACATTGCTGCTCCCGCAGAAAGAGGTCTTCGGGCCGACCGGGAGGTGACCACGGAACAGCTGCTCCGTGCCCTCAGGAATCTACCGGCCGGTCATCCTGATCGGGAACCGCTGCGTGCACGGGCGATCGAAGCGAACCTGCCGCTGGCCAACCGGCTGGCGCAGCGCTACGCCGGCCGAGGCGAGCGCCCCGACGACCTCGCGCAGGTCGCCGCGCTGGCACTGGTCAAAGCGGTCGACGGCTACGACCCGGACCGGCTCGCACCGTTCGCCAGCTACGCCGTCCCGACGATCGTCGGCGCGCTCAAACGGCATTTCCGGGACACCGCGTGGGGCATGCGTGTCCCGCGCACCACGCAGGAACTGGTGCTCGGCGTGCGAGAGGCGACCGGCGACCTCGAGCAACTGCGTGGTCGCACCCCGACGGCCATCGAGCTCGCCGCACACCTGCGCGTCGATGTCGATGTACTCTCGGACGCGATCATCGCCTCGCAGGTGTACCGCCTGCAGTCGCTCAACGGGCCCTGCACCGGCAACGACGGCACCGAACCTGTCGATCTGATCGGCCGTATCGACCCACGCTTTGCCCGCATCGATGAGCGGCTGTCACATGGGGAGCTCGGCCGGCTCGTCGCGGCGCTGCCGCTGCGCGAGCGACGCATCCTCGCCATGCGGTTCTCCGACGAGATGACCCAGGCCGCCATCGCCGCCGAGCTCAGCATCTCGCAGATGCATGTCTCCCGGCTGTTGAGGGGGTCCCTCAACCGACTCCGGGTCGGCCTCCTCACTTCGGTCGAGCCGACGGCATGACCGAGAACAACGAGCACACCGGTCGGCCCGCCAGATCTGGAGCATCACCGCGGCCGTCACGGCGGAGGACACACGGCTGCACACCGTGTCCGCAGACCAGGTCCCCGAACTCGCCACCGCAGCCGACCACGCCCGACGCGCCGAAACCGGCGAACCCGCCTCGCGCGCCGACCTGTCCTACTGGACTGGCGGCGACCGGCATTCCCGACCCCGCGATCCCAGCCCGCGCCACACAGACCACCGTCCCCGAGCTTCCTTGGGGACGAGCATCCGCGGAACCTCGATCAGGCCGAACCGGCGGTTCCGAACGCAGGTCATGAGGCGTTCGCCGGCTGGGCTGGGACATGCCGTCGCGAGGGCTCCCGGGCGCTGTGGCCGCCTTCGTTGTCCCAAACGGTGCTGGGGTCGACGCCTTCATTGCGTTCGGCGGCTGGTGCGGTGCGGGACGCGGCGAGGATGGCCGGAGCGTGCAGTTGGTTGGCCGGGTCGGCGGCCGTGGCCATGGCGATGGCTGCGGCGGCGGCGTTGGCCTCGGGGGGCACGACGAGCAGGTCGATCTGGTCGCCGCGCTCGGTGGTGGCGATGAGCATGCCGGGGTCGACGGTGCTGAACCACCCGGCCCGCACCACGCGGGTGCCGACCGCGAGGCGCCGGAAGTGGCTATCCCAGCTGTGGCTGTTGAGCATCAGTTGACGGATCGGTCCGTACCGTTCGTTCAGGGCCAGGATCAACCCCGGCAGTTCCGCCACCGGGTCCCTGGAGCGGGGCCACCACCCGCCGTCGAGGACGGCTCGTGTGGCCCGCACGGCGGTGAGCGACAGCCGTGGCTGGGTCGGTGGTCCTGGCGCAACGACGGTGACGCGTTGGGCGGCGGTGAACATGACTGGCCCCTCTCCCGACCTGCGGCTGCCTCCGGGAGGTGACCGGTATGGGAAACCTGCCGCTTTGCGTCGGCGTGACTCGGTCCGCGCTGCGCCGACCGTGGTCCGTCGGCGGTGCACATTTCGGTCACCGGGGTCTCGAGTGCCCAGAGCCAACTCTACGCCTGCAGCACGAGAACGACGGGATGCCTCGTCGACGTTCCTGACGACTCCTGCGATCTCAGCGTCACGGGTTTGCCGGGGGAGTGGAGGTGCCGGCCGCTGTACCGTCGGAAGCGCCGTCGCGGCGAGCGACGGTCAACGGATCCGGCCGCAGCGCCGCACGATTCCCCGGTTGAGGCGGTGGCGGAGAGGCATGCGAGGGCGGAGCGTATGGAGTTCGACGTGACGGTCGAGAGTCCCAAGGGCACGCGCAACAAGTACGAGGTGGACCGCCGCACCGGCCGGATCCGGTTGGACCGCACTCTGTTCACCGCCACCCAGTACCCGGAGGACTACGGCTTCATCGAGCACACGATCGGCGAGGACGCCGAACCCCTCGATGCGCTCGTGCTGGTCCGGGAACCGACCTTTCCGGGCTGCCAGATCCGCTGCCGGGCATTCGGCATGTTCCGCATGCTCGACCCGAAAGGCCCGGACCCGAAGGTGCTCTGCGTCCCGACCGCCGACCCGCGCCTGGCCTACCTGGTGGACCTGCCCGACCTGGGAAACGTTCCACAAGCTGGAGATCCAACACTTCTTCGAGATTTACCAGGATCTCGAACCGGGCAAGACCATCGACGCCGAGCACGGCGTCTGGGCCGACCGCGCCGAGGCCGAGACGGAGATCACCCGATCGCGCCACCGTGCCGTCCACGCCGCAGACCGGTCCGGAGGCGGGACGGGAACCGAGAGGACCACAGCGCGCCGCTGAGACCAGCGTCGGCGCGTAGAGACAGCGAACGGCCGCGGGCGCGGATGCGCTCGCAGCCGTTGATCACAGCCGGGTCAGGACGCGATGTGCAGTTCGTTCCGAACGCTGGTCACGCCGGCGGCACTCCAGGCGGATCGCTCCGCCTCGCGCAGCTCCGACCACGACCCGACGCTGCCGTGCAGCGTCAGTTCGGATCCGTCGAGGTCGATCGTGATCCACCGCGGGTTCAGCATGGCGTTGCGTCGCATCGCGGCCTCGGCCGCTGCCTTGGTGTCGGCGGTCGGCGGCTGCGACTCGAGCGAGATCTCGTTGCTGATCTGCGTCACGCCCTTGAGGTACATGACCGCCCGCACTGCGGCGTTGCGCTGGTACTCCCATGTCACCTCACCCGAGAGGGTGACCTTGCGGTCGCAAACATGGGCGGTGACCGCGTTGGGCGGGACGTCGACTGCCCATGCAAGGACCTGCCGGGCGGCTTGGGCGATGTCCTGGTCGTTCATGCCCTGGGCCGTGGGGGCGCGGACGTTGGTCTTGTTCGTGACATTCTTGACGCCGCCGACCCGGATGGCGGCGTGCTTCGCCGCGAGCCGTTCCGGCAGGCTGGCGACCTCGCCGGACAACGTCACCGTTCCGTCGCTGACCTGCACTTCGACGCCGGATGCGTCGACGCTCGGGGTGTATTGCAGTTCCTCGATTACGGCGGTCTTCAGTTCCTGGTCGGTCTTGTGCGGTGTCTGTGCCACAAGCCCCACGATGCCCCACATCCGGAGTGGGCGCCAGCCCAATTCGGTCCATATTGCTGAGATCTTTTATGATCTGCGATAAACGCCCAATTTTATGGCTATATAGGCACTTCATTCGGCAAGGTATTTGGCCTTGAGTATTGGGCCGGCAACGGTTGCTCCAGGCCCCGGCAGCGTGCTCTCCTCGCTCAATCGGTGGTTTGCACGCGTTCTGCCTCAGCCGAGGCCCGGCGCACGTGGCGACCAGCCTGGTGGATTCGCACCGAGGGCGCTGCACCACGTGCAGACAGTCGGCCGGGATGACCGGCCAGGCAGGCCAGCCAGCTGGTGGAGTCCAACGGTTCGTGCAGCGCCAGGTGGCACTCCGCCGAAGGCGACACGGCCCCGCGAACAACGTCGCCGACCCTCGGTGATCACCACGACACATCATGTGTGCTGCGGTTCCGGGTGCTCCGGGTGACGGGCTGGTGTGGTGATTTGTGGTTTTCGGGTGATTGATCGGGTATACGGGTTAGCCCCGTCACTGTCCACAAATGAGGAGTCATGATGTCCCAATACCTTGCCGTGCGGAGCGTGGACATCGGCAGCCCGCTCAGCAACATGCTTCGGTCCGCGGCTGCCTTCCTCCCCCGAGCGATCGCGTTCATTGTCGTCCTGATCGTCGGGTATCTGGTGGCTCGCCTGCTGCGCGCGGCGGTCGACAAGTTGCTGGAGCGTGTGGGATTCGACCGGCTCGTGGAGCGCGGCGGTCTCAAGACGGCGCTTGCCCGGTCCCGCTACGACGCCTCCGGCATCGTCGCTCAGCTCGTCTTCTACGCGGTGCTGCTGATCACCCTGCGGATAGCGTTCGACATCTGGGGCCCGAACGCGGTTTCCACGCTCATCACGGCTGTGATCGCCTGGCTGCCGCGGCTCTTTGTCGCAATCCTGATCGTCGTGGTCGCCGCGGCGATCGCCTCCGCGGTGAAAGACATTGTGTCCACAGCATTGGGGGGAATCTCCTACGGTCGCGCGGTGGCGAACATCGCCTTCGTGTTCATCCTCGGTATCGGCGTCATCGCCGCGCTCAACCAGATCGGGGTGGCGACCACTGTCACGACCCCGGTGCTGATCGCGGTTCTCGCCACTGTGGCCGGCATCTTGATCGTCGGCGTCGGCGGCGGGCTGGTGAAGCCGATGCAGGCGCGCTGGGACCGATGGCTGGACCGGGCGGAGACAGAGTCGGCCCGCCGCTCCGAACTCCCGAAGGCGTACGCGGCCGGCCAGAGCGACGCCGAGCGGCTGATGGCAGAAAAGCAGCGGCCCGCCGCCGCGCCGGTCGCCGCCGGCCAGCAAGCGTCTTCGGCGTACCGCGACCAGTCCGTCGGCCAGCGTGCCCGCCCGCCGTCGGCACCGTCCGCGGCGGACGACGACACGCGGGCCGTGCCTCCGCAGACCGGTCAACGGCCGCCGGCGACCCGGTAGCGCGGGTGCTCGACTGCGGCGGTGATTGCGACCCTCCCGGGCCGTGCCACCGCCGTCCCTGGTGAGCGGCAACCCGGCAGTCCCGGCATACCGGGTTGCCGGGTCCGGCGGATCGTCCCGGACTCGCCCGTTCGGCCAGTCGGTCGGCAGCCGAACGGTCAGGATGCCGGTAAAGGAGCGGTTGCGGCATTTTCGCCCCGGTACGCCGTCTCTATGGTCGTACCTCATGAACATCCCCGCCTCGAACCTGGGCACCGACCACGCGACCGTGCAGATGCTGCTCGACCGCCTCCACCGCCGCATCGGCGCCGCCGGCCTCGCGGCAGCAGCTATGGTTCCCAGCCTGTCGGCGCGGGTGGACCAGCACGCAGCCGAGGTGCGGGACCTGCTCGGCGTCCGCGGCCGCCGGCCGACGCCCGCAGCGTTGGCGAGCTACGCCGACGGCCTGCTGGACGGGGCCACCGACCGCGGATGGCAGCCGCCGCAGCACGATCTGGCCGGCTGGGTCGACGCCGACGGTGTGACGGTCCGGCTCGTGGCCCTGTGCGACTTGGCCTGCAGCGCCATGGCGTAGCGGCAGAAGCAACGTTTCGCCTCCTGCTGCTCAGTGAAGGGCGCTGTACTCCTCGCGCATCGTCGAGTGGCGGCGGGCCCGCGACGCCAGCGCTCTGGCCGGGGTGGCCGACGAGCCGCGCCTGGTTTACCGACCTCGGCCCAGGCTTCTACGACACCCGCGTCAATCCCGAACGCCGCAAACGCAACCACATCCGCCAGTTCGAAGCCCTCGGCTACACCGTCACTCTCGCCCCAGCCGCCCGACCGGCCCGTAGTAAGCAGCATCCCAGCTGCGCCGGGATGCTGCCGCCTGCCCTCTCACCCTGCATTTTCGGATCAGCTTCACCCGAGCTCTCACCCTGCACCTGCCGGTTTCCGGCGTAGCGTATGTGAGTGCCTGCGGGACAAGCGGGAGAGCGAAGCTATTAGCCCAGCGGAGCTGAGAGGCCGAAAGATCGGAGAGGTTGGACGGCGATCCCCATTCACCTGATCCGGACAATGCCGGCGCAGGAAAATTGCCTCGCAGGTTATTCATCTGCACCGACCACTCGGCGCGCCGTCTTTGATGATGTCAACGGCCATGGCGATGTGGCGTGACGCATGTTGCGTGATCGGGATCAAGACTACTGCCAGTGAGGATCGCCGGGGTGGATGCCGCGCGCGATCCCGCGCAACGCGCCCTGCCGTGTCGTCGCCCAGATGACGAACTTCATCTCGCACGTCGACGAACTTCATCTCGCACGTCAAGGACACGGGCGGCAAGCCCGAGACGGTCCCGTTGACGTTCTTCCGCAAGACGTCGGGCTCGATCAGCGGCCCGTTCGACGACGTGGTCCGCCCCGGCCACGTGCGGCTGCTGGACTACGAGGTGGAGATCGGACTGGTCTTCGGCCGCCAGATGCCGGTCGGCACGACGGTCACCGCGGACAACCTCGCCGACTACGTCGCGGGCATGGTGGTTACCAACGACATCGCGGCGCGTGACGTCCAGCTTCCGCAGACCCAGCTCTACGAGGCCAAGTCGTCGAGACCGCCGTCGCCACCGACGACGGCGCGATCGACCTCGGCCGGCAGCGCACGGTCGTGAGGTACGCCCGATGACCGGGGACCTGCTGTGGCCGTACTACGCCGCGCCCGATGACCTGGCCACGATCGAAGCCGTACCGCTCAGGGCGCGGGGCCTGCCCGAATCGACCTACGCACCAAGCGGTCGCCCGCGACGGCCTGCTCGACGCCGTCCTCGTCCTGCGGCCCACCGAGGCAGCAGCGCGCCCCCAGCCGCTGCCCGCCGTTGAGGGCGCACGGCGATCCTGGCCGAGGGCTACGGGCTGAGCGAGGCGTCCTGCGCGAGCGCGCGCAGCTTCCCGGAAGCGCCGCGGCCGCATTCGGTCGGGCAGTGCCCGCCCTACCAGCAGATGAGGGTGGTGCGTGCCGGCGCCGACGGAAGCTGGGAGGACGTGCCCGCTGGGGGGAGAGTGGCTTGCTGGGGATCAGCGGCCCTACCGTCTTCCGGGGTTACGTCACCGGCCGCGGCGAGAACGGCCACGTCCTCGGGTGCCGCCGGTAGCATTGCCCGGGGCCGGGTCAGCCGGCCGGTGATCTGTTCGACCATCCGTAGGTCGCTGCCGCCCCAGGTCGCGGGTTCATGATGCTGCCTTCTCGGCATGAACGCGCGACGGGACGACGACGACCGGGCAGGGTGCGTGTTGCACGCAGTGTTGGCTGACCGAGCCGAGCAGGATCCCGGTGAACGTGCCGTGCCCGCGGCTGCCCACCACGAGGAGTTCGGCGCCGTTCGCGGCGTCCAGTAGGACCTTCGCCGGGTGGCCCTGCACCACCCGGGTGACGACATCGACGGTGGTGGCGTGCTGGGCGTTGACATCCGCGACGGTGTCGGCGAGGGTCTGATCGCCCTCGGCTGAGCCTCGAGAGTGTCACGGCGGGGCACCTGCACGTGGGCACGTACTCGCGGCGGCATTCCACAGTCCGGCGGGCAGGTCGTCGCGCCTGCGCACCGGGTCAATCAGCGGTGAGGTCGGGCAGGCTGGTCACGTCGGTGAGCACGCGAAGGGCGACGTCGCTGAGGCGGCGGTGGGTGCGCCGGGCGTGGGCCCGGATCAGCTCGAAGGCCGCGTCGACGGAGACGTGGTGCGCCTGCGCGACGGCCCCTTTGGCCTGTTCGATGATGATTCGGTTGTTCAACGCGCCCTGCAGCTGCTCGGTGAGCACCTCGCCGTGGTGGATCGCCCGTTCCTGCAGCAGGCCGATCGCGGCGACGTCGGCCAGTGCCTGCACGATCTGCACGTCGGCGTCGTCGAGGTCGTTGCGGCCGGTGCCGAAGACGCCCATCGCGCCGATGACGTCGTCGCGCAATCGTAGCGGGAACGCGTGCACCGAGCGGAACCCGGCGGAGGAGGCGTAGCGCGCGAACTGCGGCCAGCGGGGGCTTGCGGTGGACAGATCGGCGTTGACGACCGGCGCCGCGCCGCGGAATGCGTCCAGGCATGGCCCGTCCCGCCATTGCAGCTGCAGCAGCTCCAGCAGTGTGGTCGTCTCGTCCGAGGCGGCCATGAAGTGCAACCGGTCCTGCTCGTCGGCAAGCAGCAGGCCGACGGTGGTGTCGGTGACCAGCCCGGCGACGCGGTCGGCGAGCATCTGCATGAACTCGATCAGGTCGAACCCGCCGACCAGGGTGTCGGCCACCTCGACGAAGATCGTCGCCAGACGTTGTTCGGATACGGTGGTCATGACGGCTTCCCGGCCTTTCGTGCGGTGTTCGTGCCACTGTTCATGGATGGTCGGTGTCGAGGCGGAGCCGGTGGGCGAGGATGTCCGCGGCCACCTCGCTCAACGGCCGGTCGGTGGCGTAGGCGTAGGCCCGGATCCGCGCCAGCGCCTCCGCGAGGGAGGTGCGCAACTGAACCATCACCATGCCCTGGGCCTGGAACAGTGCGGCACGGTGCTCGAATGCCTCGTCGAGCTCGTCCGTGCCGGTGGTCCGTTCCTGACCGTCCAACAAGGTCGTCACGACCTGGTCGGCGAGCGTCAGCGCCCGGCCCAGCTCCGGTCTGGACATCGCCCCGGAGCGGGCCCGGAACACGTCGAGGACGCCGAGGCGAGCCGCCCCGACCTGCAGGGGAAACGCGAACACCGCCCGGATCCCCTCGTCCAGGACCGCAGCGGCGTACATCGGCCATCGGCGCATCGCCCCGTCGGTCAGGTCCGGCACCAGCACCGGGCGGCCGGCCGCGGCCGCGTCGATGCACGGGCCTTCCCCGAAGGTGAACTGCAGCTCCTCGATCCGCGCGGTGTCCGGGTCGGACGCCGCTGCCATGCCGTGAGTGCCGTCGGAGGCCATCAGGCTCACCCCGACCCCGGAGGCCGACAAGGCCTGCGCAGCGTCGACGCAGACCCGTTCCATCAGCTCCACTGTGCCGCCCACTGTAGAGATGTCCGGTGACGAGCCCGACCGGTACGGCCGCCGCTCGATCGTGACCCACGCCGGTCACGGCGACAGAACAACGTCGCGCGGCCGCAACTCGGCGCGGCAACGTGGGCGGCGGCTGGGGTTTCTGAGGACAGCCGCTTTCGACCGGACGCCGGACCAGCATCACTCCTGGTAAGGCTACCCTCACGCGTTCGGCTGGACAACGATGGCGACGCGGCCGGTGAAGTCCGGCCCCGCTTGAGGACTGTATGGATCACGAGCGCGGCCTGGCCGAACGTGACGGCGAGGAAGGCGGCCGTCACCAGCTGCCACCAGGACGATCCGGATGAGGAAGAACGCCTTCCAGCCGCCGAGGAACATGAGCGTGACGAGGCTCAGCCGGGCGAGGTAGTAGGCGGGCCGGCGCTGCCGCAGCCCCTCGGCGCCGATCCTGCGGGCCAGCACGGCGAAGTCGCTGCCGGGCGTCGTCCGTTGACGGCGTCGACGTGATCGCCGGTGTCATGGTGATTGCATGCTTCTATCGAACCGCCCGAGGCCGGCGTTGTCAGGAGCGCTACGTTCCGGGGCCCCGATGGTGCTGGCACCCCATAAAGCCCTCACTGGCCGGCTGGGCCTCGGCCGGGCAGGGCGAGGCGGACGATGGTTTTCCAGACGCTGGCGGTCTGGTGGGCGAGGGAGCCGGTGTTGTACCGCAGCCCGAACCGTTCGCAGAGGTCGCGGACCATCGGGGCGATCTCCGCGTAGCGATTGCTGGGCAGGTCGGGGAAGAGGTGGTGCTCGATCTGATGGCTGAGGTTGCCGGACAGGAGGTGGAACAGCGGGCCGCCGTCGATGTCGGACGAGCCCAGCAGTTGCCGCACGTACCATTCGCCGCGGGTCTCGCCGTCGAGCTGGTCCTCGGTGAACACCTCGGAGCCCTCGGGGAAGTGGCCGCAGAAGATGATGGTGTGTGACCACACGTTGCGGGCCACGTTCGCGAGGAGGTTGCCGAGCAGGGCCGGCACGAACGACGGTCCGGCCAGCAGCGGGAACGCCACGTAGTCCTTGATGATCTGGCGGCGGGCCTTGCGCAGCACCCCGCGCAGCTGGGTCAGTGCCTCACCCCAGCGTTTCTCGCCGCGCCAGGCACGCTCCAGCTCGACGTCGTAGATGGCGATGCCCCACTCGAAGACGACGGCCAGTGCGGCATTGTAGAGCGGCTGGGCGAGGTAGATGGGGTGCCAGGGCTGCTCGGGGCTGACCCGCATCGCGCTGTATCCGATGTCGCGGTCCTTGCCCAGCACGTTGGTGTAGGTGTGGTGCACAACGTTGTGCGAGTGTTTCCACATGTCGGCCGGCGCGGCGTGGTCCCACTCCCAGGTGGTGGAGTGGATGTCTGGGTCGCGCATCCAGTCCCACTGACCGTGCAGGACGTTGTGGCCGATCTCCATGTTCTCCAAGATCTTGGCGACGGCCAGTGCCGCGGTGCCGGCCAGCCAGGCCGGCGGCAGGATCGAGATCGCCAGCAGGGTGCGGCCGCCCGCCTCCAGGACCCGCTGGACGGCGATGACCCGGCGGATGTAGCGGGCGTCGTGGTCGCCCAGGCTGGCGGCCACCTCGTCACGGATCCGGTCGAGTTCGCGGCCGATCTCCTTGATGTCGACCTCGGTGAGATGTTCGGGCACAGGCACAGGTGGATCTCCTACACATCGATCTCGACGGGACCGGCCGCCGCGCTGACGCAGGTCTGGATGAGTTCACCCTCGTCGCCGTGCTCGCGTCCGGTGCGCAGGTCGCGGACCCGGCCAGCCCGCAGCCGCACCACGCAGCTGTGGCAGATGCCCATGCGACACCCGCTGGGTATGAGCACACCGGCGTGCTCGCCGACCGCCAGCAGTGGTATGCGCCGTCGGCGTCGGCCAGACGTCCGCTCGTGACGAAGCTGACCCGGCCGCCGGCACCCCCGGGGCATCCGGGCGGTCCGGAAGCGCTCGATCCGCAGGCGGTCGCCGGCTCCCGCCCGCCGCCAGTGCCGTTGCGCGTCGTCGAGCATCCCGGCCGGGCCGCACGCCCACGTGTGGCGTTCACGCCAGTCGGGGCAGATGTCACGAACCTGCGCCATCGTGATCCGGCCGCCGGTGCGGGTGTGCCGCTCGTACAACCGCAAGCTCTTCCAACCTGCGGCGAGGGCCCGCAGGTCCGGGCCGAGGATGACCTCCTCGGACGTCGGCGCGGACAGCACCAGTACTACGTCCGGCATACGATCCTGGGCGGCCAGGCTGTGCAGCATCGCCGCCACCGGCGTGACCCCGCTACCCGCGGTCAGGAACAACAGCCGTTGGGGCGCCGGGTCGGGTAGCACGAAGTCACCCTCGGCCGGGGTGAGGTGCACGATCGTGGCGGGCGTCACGCGGCGCACCACGTATGGCGCCACCAGCCCGTCCGGGGCGGCCTCGACGGTGATCGTGAGGCGTCCGTCGGGGCCGTGCGGTGGCGAGGACAGCGAGAAGGGCCGCCAGTGCCGGACACCGTCGATGTCGACCCCGACCCGCACGTACTGACCGGCGCGGTGACCTGTCCAGCCGATACCCGGGCGGATCACCAGGCACGCCGCGGAGGTGGTCTCCGGCCGCACCTGCTCGACCCGGCCACGCAGTCGCCGCAGCGACCACAGCGGATTGACCAGCCCGAGATAGTCATCGGGCAGCAGCGGCGTGCTCAGCCAGGACGCCGCGTCCAGCACGCCCCGACGTACCGTCGACCGGAGGCTGTGGTCGCTGCGGCGACTGGCAGAGGCGTAGAACGACGACCGGTGCACGCGTCGCTTCTACCCCTCTGTACCGGCGCTAACCTCGGCAGCCGGAGCGGCCACCACGAAGCACCGTCCGGCTTGCGTGAGTCCGGCCGTGCGTCCGGTCAGTCGGCGGTGAGGTTGTGCAGGGCGCTCAGGTCGGTGATCACGAGGCTAGCGACATCGCTGAGGCGGCTGTTGTTGCGTCGGGCGTAGGCTCGGAGCAGGTCGAACGCGGCGTCGATCGAGACATGGTGTGCCTGTGCGACGGCCCCCTTGGCCTGCTCGATGACGATGCGGGTGTTCAGGGCGCCCTGGAGCTGTTCGGTGAGGACCTCGCCGCGGTGGATGGTTCGTTCCTGGAGCATGCCGATCGCGGCGACGTCGGCCAGTGCCTGGACGATCTGCACATCGGCCTCGTCGAGGGCCGTGTCGCGGATGCCGAAGACGCCCATGGCGCCGATCACGTCGCTGCGCAGCCGCAGCGGGAACGCGTGTACCGAGCGGAATCCGGCGGTGGCGGCGTAGGGCGCGAACCGCGGCCAGCGGGCGCTCGCCGCGCTCAGGTCGGCGTTGACGACGGGCTCGCCGGAACGGAATGCGTCCAGGCACGGGCCGTCATGCCATTGCAGCTGGAACAGTTCCAGCAGCTTGGTCGTCTCGTCCGAGGCGGCCATGAACCGCAGCCGGTCCTGTTCGTCGGCCAGGAGTAGGCCCACCGTGGCGGCCTCGACGAGGCCGGCCGTGCGGTCAGCGAGCATCTGCAGGAACTCGATCACGTCGAACTCATCGACCAGAGTGTCGGCGACCTCGACAAAGATCCTCGCCAGGCGTTGCTCGGATACGGTGGTCATGACAGTGTCCCGGCCCTTCCATCAGTGGTCATGTGCGGTCGGTGTCGAGCCGGAGGCGACGGGCGACGATGTCCGCGGCCACGTCGCTCAGCGAACGGTTCCTGGCGTAGGCATAGGCCCGGATCCGAATCAGGGCATCCGCAAGCGGGATTCCCAGCTGGACCATGACCATGCCCTGGGCCTGGAACAGCTCGGCCCGGCTCTCGAACGCCTCGCCCCAGTCGGCGCCCCATGCCGCCCGGTCGATGTCGGCGGTGCGCGCCTGGTCGTCCAGCAGCGTCATCACCATCAGGTCGGCGAAGGTGAACGCCTGGCCCAGCTCGTCCCTGGACAGCGGCCCGGGACGGGCACGGAACACATCCAGTACCCCGAGGCGGGCCGCACCGATCTGCAACGGGAATGCGAACACCGCCCGCACCCCCACATCTTGGACCGCCGGGGCGTACACAGGCCATCGGCTGGTCGCCCCGTCGGCCAGATCCGAGACGAGGACCGGCCGGCCCGTCGTGTACGCCTCGATGCACGGGCCCTCCCCGAAGGTGAACTGCAGTTCCTCGATCCCCGCCGTGGCCGGGTCCGAGGATGCGCCCATCCCGCGCACACCATTGCCGGCCATCACGCTCATGCCCACCCCGGAGGCGGACAGCGCTCGCATGGCGTCGGCGCAAACCTGCTGCAGAACGTCAGCCACCCTGTCGGCCTCGGGGCCGACGCCGCGGAACACGAAGAGCGTCTCGCGCGCCGACGTTGACCGTGTTGGCGACCGGGACCATGGGCGGCATGCGGTTGCCTGTCGGTGCCGGGCCCTGCTCGTCGGGTCGGTCTCGGTGCTCGATCATCGCCGCATCCTTCCGAGACAGGCATTGCAGGCTTCCGAGACAGGCGTTGCAGGGGCCGGGCAGCCGGACGCCCGGTGAGGCACCGCACCGAGAACGCTACTCCCGGCTGCGCCTTGACGACAGCGCCGCTCGTGTGTATGGGCGTTTGCCCCCGCTACGCGGCGCGACCGGCCGCACCGCTGCGTCCAGCAACCGCGGCCGCCGGCGGACGGGGGTTACGAGCGGAGCTCTCGCAACCGGGCCGGTGAAAGGTCGTCCGTGGGGATGATGCCGAGGGCGAGCGCGACGTGCCACGCGTCGCGCCGGGTGCGTACCGCGAGCTTGCGGCAGATCGACGCGATGTGGGTCTTGACGGGCCAGCACCTTCGTGATGCCGTGGAGGATGTTCAGGGCATCGGCACCGGCGTAGATCTTGCGGTACAGCTGCCGGTAGGCGTCGTCGTAGACGGTCTTGAACGCGGCGCTGGCGAGGAGCGTTCCTTGAGCTTGTGGCCGCCCATCCCGGCGAAGCCGCGCCTTGACATCGACGTGGACCCAGGCCCAGGCCGTCCTGGCCAACGAGGGCCGGCTGGTCCTGGTCGGATTGGCACCCCAACCGCTGACGATCCACCAGACCACCCTGTTCAGCTTCCTGAAGCAGCAGGTCCGCGGCCACTACGGCAGCGCACCCGAGCACGTCGAGCAGCTCGTCTCCCTGGTGGGCCACCACCGCCCTGACCTTTCCGGGTCGATCAGTGATGTGCTGCCGCTGGCCGAGGCGCCCCGATGCGTCGAACGGATTGTGAAGAAGGAGGGCGGCCCGATCCGGCTGGTCCTCAAGCCCTGATCGCTGTTGCGGGAGGTGAGGTTCAGGCCTCCCGCACGCTGCGGTCGACGCCGGCGTGCCCGCAGGTTGGGCGGTCCGTCGGCTCAGCCTGCCGATCCGCCGCGACATCGGTCGAGGAGGCCGAGCGCGGCGGTTCGCCCGGCGTGCGCGGGCCGGTTCTGCCGCCGCGGTCGACCGGGCGGCGGCTTCTTCACGTCGTCGAGGACCTCGTCGCGCGGGGCACGCGAGACGGGGGCCGTCAGGCTTGACAGCCGCCCGCCGCGGCGATCGAGGCCGGCGACAGCAGCGCCTGCCGGCTGCCGCTCGTCCATGCCGCCCCCGCTGGGTCGGGGGTGCATTCGGCGACGACACACCGCAGCGCTGCGACGCAGGCGTGTTCAAAGTTTCACTAGACCACCCGATCGTCGTCGATGGGTTGCGCGAGTGGGTGCGGCTGACCGGTCATCGCAGCGAGCGCGGCGGCGACGGCTTGCAGGTTGGCCCGGATGCAGGTCGTGGTGGCCGGCCCGGTGGTGTCGGTGTGGCCGGCGTAGGCGCGGGCGGTGCCGTACCCGAAGTGCCACTCCACCCAGGTCAGCGTGGTGTGGCGCAACCAGTGTGCGGTGACGCCCTGCGCGGCGACCCACGGCAGGTGCCGGCCGATGCGGCGCCACAGCTCGTCGTAGCGGCGGCCGGTCAAGGCGTTGCCGTTGCGGTACCTCAGCAGCGGGTCGGCCGGCAGGACTGCGCCGCGGACGGCGGCGTGCTGGACGAGGCTGGCGGCGAGATCAAGGCTGATCGGCTGCCAGCGGACGGTGCCGCCCTTCTCGCGCAGGAGAAGTAGGCCGCGGTCGGCGTCGAGGTCCTGCAGCCGCAGGCCCAGGGCGCCGGCGCGCCGGCAGGCTGTCTCGGTGTGCAGCCGCAGCAGCAGTGCGTCGAGGATGGTGTCGTTGCCGGTGGTGCGGGCGACCTGGTTGATGTCGGTCAGTTCGGCCGGTGTCAGTGCTCGCCGGGTGCTGGGCAGCCGCCGCGGTTTGCCGACCCGGTGGGCTGGGCTGTCCGCGGCCTCGATGAGACCGTCGGCGATGGCCTGGTTGTAGAAGGTACGGGCGGCGGCGATGAGCAGCTCGCCGGCGTGGCGGCCGCCGCGGTTGTTGCGGCGGGCTCGTGCGTTGGCCACGATGCGCCGCTGAAGCGCCTGGATGTCGCTGGCGGTAACCGTGTCGATGGCGAGGCCGCCCCATGCCGTGGTCATCCGCTGCCAGTAGCTGCGGTAGGCGCGCAGCGCGCCCGGGCCGGCTGCGGCGAGCACCTGCGGCAGGTACTCGTCGAAGGTGGGCACTGCCGGTCGGGCGTCGCGTTGCAGATCGGCGAGGGTGACGCCGAGCTCGGCCAGGGCCGTCCAGGCGGCGTCGAGCCGCTGACGGTCAGCCGGCATTGCCAGCGGCGAACTGGCCGGCGAGGAGCCGGGCGACGGTTCGAGCGGGGTGGATGAGCAGCAGGTCGCGGCCGGGTTGGGCGAGGAGGACGACGAGGTCGCCGGCGGTGAGGTGACACAGCTGCCGGATCGGCGCCGGGGTGGCGAGGAGACCGGTGGCGCCGATGGTGTGTCGTCCGGCCGGGTCGGAGGTCGCGGTGATGACGCCGGCCGTGATGTCGAACTGGATGCGGTGTCCGGGTGGCCAGCCCAGCAGGTGCAGTAATGCGCGGGCCGAGATTCGGCCGGACGGGTCGAGCCGGCCGACGTCAAGGTGCGCCTCGGCCTGGTCGGGCCTGGTGGGAGGGTGGGGCAGGTCGGGCAGCGGTGGCCGTGGCGGGCGGGCGCGGGGGAGCGGCGCGGGGATGATCGCCGCGATCACCTGCTCGGCCGGGGCCGGAATGCTGCGCCGCACGCGGGTCATCGTCGCCGCCGGGGCGCGGTCCGGACATGCCGAAACCCGACCGGGTGATCACCCGCTCGGGTCTGATACAGCGATGCTACGAGATCCACGATCTTGGTAAACATTCACCAAGACCAGTGTCGAAGGGGGGACCCCGACACGAAAAGCCAGCACACACGCTGGAAACGTGTGCACATGCCGATAGCGTATCTAGCTCAGCGTACGACCTTAACCGGCATGGAGGCAGTCCCCGGGAAGGGTGACTCGGTCGGATCGAGCCTCGACGTGAGAACCCAGAACTGGGGGACAGACGTTCATTCCAATCACTGCGGCGAGATCTTAAGTCGCATGATCATGCCAGTTCATGACGTCCGGGGCGAGCCGGCACGCTCGACGTTTTACTCCAGGGCCGGGAGCAACGGGAGCCGAACGACGGCGGCGTCATCAGAACGCGAGACCGCCCAGTTTGAACTGGACCCTCCCAGGGCCGAATAGCTCGAACGCCGCACGCAACGCAGGTCCTGGCAACTCGTCCCCATCGACGTGAATGAGCATCGGGCCGCCAGGCTCCCGCAACCCCCACCGGGAGAGCCGCACACCGGCCCGCTCCAGATCCGGCATCTTGTGCTCGATGAACGTGTCCAGTGCGGCGCGTTGACGATCGGACAGGATGGCACTAGCGAACGTGACGTCGACCTAGTCTGGGGCTGCGGCCGAGTAAGCATCGGTCGCAGGGCCTCCTGGCGCGACCGTGTAGACGACCAGGACACCCTGCCTGGCATCGATGCCGACGTCAGCGAAGTCGGCATCCGACCGCCCGATTCGTCGGATCTCGCCTGCTTCCCGCTCCAGCTCGGCCTGACGCCTCCACGGATCGTCGCCGCTTCGGCGTTCCTGCTCCTGATTCAAGACAACCTACCGCCGCCCTAGAGTCGGCCACCCGCACCAACGGACGGGTGACCGGCGTCGAATGCCATACTCTACGTCTCAGGTGACTGGTCAGGTGCCCGGTCGGCGGGTTGGTTTGACTTGGGTTGATTGATGTCTGGATCATGTTCTGGTGTCTGGGACTCCGTCGATCGAGCAGTTGCTGGAGCGGCTTGTCCGGTTGGAGGCCCTCGTCGGTGAGCTTGAGCGGGACAACAGTGTCCTGCGGCAGCAGAACGCGGTGCTGCGGGCGGAGAACGCGGATCTGAAGGCCCGGTTGGGGCAGGATTCGTCGAACTCGTCGAGGCCTCCGTCGTCGGATGGGTTGGGTAAGCCGGCGTCGAAGTCGTTGCGGGCCAGGTCGGGGCGCCGGCCTGGCGGGCAGCCGGGTCATGAGGGCCGCACGTTGCGGCAGGTGGCCGACCCCCACGTGCGGGTCGTGCATGAACCGGCCGGGTGCGGCGGGTGTGGACATGATCTGCTCGCGGCGCCGGTGGCTGCGGTGGCGGTGCGGCAGGTGTTCGATCTGCCCGGTATCGGGGTGCGGGTCACGGAGCATCGCCTGGTGTCGCGGCGGTGCGGGTGCGGGCAGGTCACCTCCGGGCGGGCGCCGGACGGGGTGGACGCCCCGGTGCAGTACGGGGCACGGACGCAGGCTGCAGCGGTGTATCTGCAGCAGGCGTTGTTCGGGGCGCAGGCCCGCACCGCCCAGGCGATGCAGGATTTGTTCGGGGTGGCGATGTCGGCCGGTGCGGTCGCCGCCGCCCACACCCGGGCCGGTGATCTCCTGACCAATTCGGAGTTTGTCGACCGGGTCCGTGACAGGTTGACCGGCGCGGATGTGGTGCACGTCGACGAGTCCGGGCTGCGGGTCGCGGGCAGGCTGCAATGGGTGCACGTGGCGACCACCGGGAAGTACACGCTGATCTGGGTGCATCCGAGACGGGGCCGGGCCGGGACCGACGCCGGGCAGGTCATGGCCTCGCGCACCGGGATCACGGTGCACGACGTGTGGGCACCGGCGTGGGGGTCGTCGCGATCGGCTGCGACGATCCCGCTGCGGTCTGGAACCGGGCGGTCGCGGCGGGCGCCACAGCGCCGCCCGCCACGGCGGGCGGCGCGGCGGCAGCCGGGATCGCCGTGCGTGTGCCGGGCATGGAGCCGGTCACCCACCTGCTCGTGCCGCGGGCGAGGGACGCCGCCGGGCGGGGCCCCGGCGAGCCGGGGTCCGGCGACGGCACGGCCCCGCAGTGCGTCGACCATCTGGCGCTGAGCGTGCGGACCGGGGAGCTTGCCGGCGTCACCGGCTTCTACCGCGACGGTCTCGGCCTGACCCGCATCCACACCGAATACGTCGAGGTCGGCGATCAGGCGATGGACTCGACGGTGGTCCGCAGCGGCTCCGGCGGTCTCACCCTCACTCTGGTCGAGCCGGTCGCGGAGCGGGAGGCCGGTCAGCTCACCGACTTCCTCGCCGCCAACGACGGCCCTGGCGTGCAGCACGTCGCCCTGCTCGTCGGCGACCTCGTCACGGCGAAGGCCCGGGTCGCGGCGGGCGGCGCCGGGGTGCGGTTCCTCGACACCCCGGACAGCTACTACGACGTCCTCGCCGAACGCGTGGCCCTGCCCGGCGGCGAGATCGATGCGCTCCGTGGCACCGGCATCCTGCTCGACACGGACGGGTTCGGCTCGCTGCTGCAGATCTTCACCAGGTCGCCGTTCCCGCGCGGCACCCTGTTCTACGAGCTCGTCGAACGGCGGGCCGCCCGCAGCTTCGGCAGCGCCAACATCCGGGCCCTGTTCGAGGCGGTCGCCCGTGACCGGCTCAAGCTGCCCTGATCCGGGCGGCCGGCGCCGGTCGCGGCGGGTCAGGCGGCGCTGAGGGCGGCAAGCAGGGCGGCGGCGCGCTGTGCGCTGCGGCGGTGACCGGCGGCCAGGTGGATCTCGTGGCTGCGTTCGGCGTGCTCGTTCGCCCGGCCGGCGTCGCCGAGCGTGCGGTGGGCGCAGGCAAGGACCATGTGCGCGTCGCCTTCGTAGATCCGGAACGCCGACACCTCCGAGATCGCGAGCGCCGCCTCGGCCGTACGGACGGCGTCGACGCCGCGGCCCAGCCCGGCCTCGGCACCGGCGAGGCCGATGAGGGCTTCGACCTCGAAGAGGCGGCTGCATTCGTCGCGGCTGACGACGAGGGCCCGGCCCAGGAAGGCGGACGCTTCGTCGTGCCGGCCCGCCTCGAGGTGGATGGTGCCCAGGGCGATCTCCGCCTCCGCCTTGAGGATCGGCTGGCCCAGCTCGACGGCGAGGTCGAGGGCGGCGCCGGCGGTCCGCAGGGCGTCGCCGAGGCGGCCGGCGTCGCGGTGGGCGATGGCGATGTTGAGCAGCGTGTGCGCCTCGCCGTGCCGGTCGCCGAGCGCTTCGAAGGTCTGTTTGCCGCGCCATGCGTAGTTGAGGGCGGCGTCGAGGTTACCCGCGGCCGTCTCGGTCGCGGCCAGCCGGTGCAGGGTGAACGCGGTGCCCTGCAGCCACCCGGTCGACCGGCACAGCGCCTCGGCCTGCAGGTGAGCGGCGCGGGCCGCGTCGATGCGGCCGGCGACCAGGTACGTCATCCCGAGATGGCCGCGCGCCGCGATCTCGCCTCGCCCCCAGCCGGCCCGGTGCATCGCGGCGGCGGCCGCCTCGAACGCCGCGATCGCGTCGGCCAGCCGGCCCTGGTGTAGATGGGCCTGGGCGATGCTGAGCAGCGACGCGCCCTCGCCGTCGTGCGCCCCGGCGGCCCGGGCGGCGTCGTGGCCGATGGTCGCGGTGAGCAGCCAGTCGTTCCAGTGCCCGCCGAGCCAGAAGTAGCCGCGCAGCGCGTCGGCGAGCAGCCACGCCTCCTGCCCGCGGCCGTGCCTCACGGCCTGCGGTACCGCGTGGATCAGGCTGTCGCGTTCCGTGGTGAGCCACTCGTTGGCCGCGTCGCGGCCGGCGAACTCCGCCAGCGGCGGGCCGCACAGCTCCGCCGCGACCGGCAGGCGCAGCCGCTCCGGGTAGAGCAGCCGGGCCGCGCCGTCGACGGTCGCCAGGTAGGCCCGGTAGAGCCGGGTCAGTGCCGCGCTGGCGTCGTCCCGGGTGTCGGTGACTTCGGAGCGCTCCCGGGCGTAGGCACGGACGAGGTCGTGGAATCGGTACCGCTGACCGGGCAGCTCGTCGAGCAGATGCGCCCCGGTCAGTGCCCGGACGAGCCGCCGGGTGTCCACGACCGGAGTGTCCAGCAGCGCGGCCGCGGCCGGAACTCCCAGGGTCTCCCCGGGGGCGACCGCGAGGAGCCGGAACGCGCGGCGCTGCGGCGCGTCGAGGGTGCGGTAGGACTGCTCGAACACGGTCCGCACGGTGGTCTGCTCGTCGTCGGTGGTGAGCGTGCCGAGGCTGTCGTGCCGCAGGGCCTCGACAAGGTCGGCGATCGAGCCGTGTGCTCGGGTGGCGATGTTGGCGGCGGCGATCCGCAGTGCCAGGGGCAGCCCGGCGCAGGCCAGGGCGAGCTGGGCCGCGGCCGGCGACTCGGCGGCGACCCGCTCGGCGCCGAGCATGCCGGCCAGCAGGCCGACGGCGTCCGGCAGCGGCAGGACGTCGACGTTGAGCAGGACGGCGCCGTCGAGGGCGACGAGGCCGCTGAGCCGAGCGCGGCTGGTCACGACGACGACGCTGCCACCGCCGCCGGGCAGCAGCGGCCGGACCTGGTCGGCGCCGCGGGCGTTGTCGAGCACGATGAGCAGCCGGCGCTGGGCGACGAGCGACCGGAACAGGGAGGCGGCCTCGTCGGCGGTCGTCGGGATCTGCTTGCCGGGTACCCCGACGGCGCGCAGCAACGTCGACACCGCGTCGAGCGGGGTGACGGGCGAGCGGGTGTCGTAGCCACGCAGGTCGATGTGCAGCTGCCCGTCGGGGAACTCGCCGGCGCGATGGTTGGCCCAGTGCACGGCCAGCGCGGTCTTGCCGATCCCGCCGGGCCCGACGACGGCGATGACCGAGATCCCGTCGCCGGAGCGCGACCGGGTCAACCGGTCGAGGGTGTCCAGCTCCTGCGTGCGACCCGTGAAGTGGGTCACGGGAGCGGGCAGCTGCCGGGGGACGGTGAAGTGCGGTTCCGCGGCCGGCCCGGCGGCACGCCGGCTGGACCACAGGGCGTCGCGGGCGGCGACGAGGAACTCCTCGCGCTGCCGCCCGGCCAGGCCGACGGCGTCGGCGAGCAACGCCGCCGTGCTCGCCCGGGGCGCCGCGACGGCCCCACGCTCCAGGTCGCGGACGGTCCGCGAGCTAACCGCGGCCCGCTCCGCCAGCTCCTCCTGGGTGAGCCGGACGGCGAGCCGGAGATCTCGTAGCAGTGCACCGAAGACGCGCTCGTTCCCCACCGGAGTTCCCCCCGAAACGGTGGCGGATGTGTAGACGATGCACAGCTTAGCTCGCGCATAAAATCGATGCATCTGCGTATTTGACGCTCTGATATGGTGACGTCGCTCAATACGGCGGGAACGAAGCACGAGGACCGGGGGCCTGTGTGGGTCAGTTCGTCGCGGACAGCATGATCCTGTCCCGGATTCGTGAACGCCTGGACGACCCCGCCGAGATCGCGCGCCGGATGCGGCAGTTGAGCGAGCGGATGCACGAGGACGGCCTGCACATGGAGGGCCGCCCGTACCGGATCGAGGCTCGGCCGCTCATCGTGACCGCCGCGGAGACCGCCGCGATCGACGCGAACGTGCGGGAGCTGTACCGCGCCGTCGAGCACGCCCTCACCCTGTACGCGAAGGACGACGAGGTCCGGACGCTGTTCGCCGAGTACGCCCCGGCGCAGGACGCGATCCTCGACGTTCCGCCGTACACGCCGCTGATCCCGCACTGCAGGTTCGACAGCGTGTGGAACGGCGGTGGCGACTTCCGCATCCTGGAGGTCAACGCCGCCTGCCCGAGCGGGGTCGTGCAGATCCCGATGGCGACCCGCGCGTGGCTGTCGACGCAGTGGGCGGCCGACCTGCTCGACGGGCTGCCGCAGGAGCCGTACCCGATGCTCGCCGACCCGGACGCGTTCACCCGCGCGCTGCTGGCGGCGGCCGGGCAGGCTGGCTACGACGTCACCGCCGCCGCCGTGGTGAACCTGCGCGGGGTCTACACCAACGAGCTGGAGTGGCTGGCCCGCAGCTTCCACCGCATCGGGCTGGAGGCGCAGATCTGCGACGCGCGCAGCATGCGGGAGCGCAGCACCGCACTGTGGTGCGCCGGGGGGGATTACCAGCTGGTCTACAACAAGCTCGACCCGCTCGCCCTGCTGACCGATCCCGCCGCCGGGCAGTACGTCGACATGCTGCGCCGCCACCGCGCCTACAGCGTCAACCCGCTCGTGGCACAGACCATCGCCGAGGACAAGGCGATCCTGGCGGTGCTGAGCGACCCGCGCTACGCCGGCCTGTTCGACGCGGAGCACCGGGCCGCGATCGGCCGGCACGTGCCGTGGACCCGGCTGATGCGTCCCGGTGTCACCACCGACCCGGACGGCAGCCGGCACGACCTGCTCGACTTCGTGGCCCGCAACCGGCAGCGGCTGGTGCTCAAGCCGGCGAACCTCACGCGGGGCGAGTCGGTGCTCGTCGGGCCGTACGTGACCGACGAGGCGTGGGCCGCCGGCATCCGCGCCGCGGCCACCGACCGCTACGTGGTGCAGGACTACGTGCGGTTGCCGAGTCTGCGGGTACCGGCACCGGACGCCGGCGGGTGGCGTGACGTGTTCGTGGACCTGACCCTGCAGGTCGTGTCCGGGCGGCTCGCCGGGTACTTCTCCCGCTGCTCGTCCGGCCCGGTCGTCAACATGGGCGTCGGCGGGTCCCTCGTCGCGGTCGTGCAGCTGGCGGCCGCGGAGCCGGCCGCATGAGCGGGCAGTCCCGGTTCACCCGGCCGAAACTTATCGACGCGGTTGCCGCGGTCCGGCTCGACAGCGGCCGGCTGGCACTGCGCGACGGCGCTCGCGGCCGGACCGCGCTGGTTCTGCACGTCGGCCCGGCCGCCGCGGCCGCCCTGCCGGACCTGCTGGACGGGACGCGCGACCCCGATGCCGTCCGCCGCGCCCTCGCCGAGCACCTGGCCACCGGCGACCCCGACGACGTCCTGCGCCGCATCGAGGACGCCGGGCTTCTGGAGGACGGCGCCGCGCCGGTGACGCTGTCCGACGAGCAGGCCCGGCGGTACTCCCGCAACCTCGCCTGCTACGCCGCCGAGGCGGCCGGGCGTCCCGGGGACGCGACCCTCGGCTCGAAGTACGACGTCCACGAGCGGCTGCGCGCGTCACGGGTGCTCGTCCTCGGGCTCGGCGGCATCGGCTCGAACGTGGCGCTGGGCCTGGCCATGCTCGGCGTCGGCACGGTGGCCCTGGTCGACTTCGACACCGTCGAGGTGCAGAACCTCAACCGGCAGGTGCTCTACGACACCGCCGGGCTCGGCCGGCCGAAGGCGGAGGCGGCCGCGGAGCGGCTGCGGGCCGTCAACCCCGAACCGGACTACCCGTACCTGACCCGGCGGGTCGGCGGCACCGCCGACGTGGTGGAGCTGATCGAACGGTTCCGGCCGCAGATCACCGTCCTGGGCGCCGACCGGCCGGTCCGCGCGATCGACCGGTGGACGAGCGCGGCGAGCTGGCAGACCGGCGTGCCGTACATCACCGGCACTGTCAACGGCGGGTACGGCGCGGTCTGGTCGCACTTCCCCGGCCGGACCGGATGCGAGGAGTGCACCCTGCTCGGGCTGCGTGACCGCAGCGCCGAGGAGTACGAGATCGCCCGCCGCCGCGAGGCCGAGGACATCCTGCCGCTGACCTCCGCGCTCGGGTTCGGGGCGCAGACCGTCGCCGGGCTCATCGGCTACGACATCTACCACCACCTGATCGGGCTCACGGTGCGCTCGGCCGGGGTGTGGCTGCGCATCGACTTCGGCACGTTCACCGTGGACGAGACCCCGCAGCCGGTCCACCCGGCATGCGGCCTGCACATCGCGGGCACGGCCTAGATGGCCCGCCCCGGCGTATGGGTCCTGGACCGGTTCGCCCCCGGCGCCGAGGAGCTGCACCTCGCCGAACTGCTCACCGCCCGCGGCGTCGCCTCCCGGTGGCTGAACTGGGACGAGCTGAGCTTCGGCATCGGCGGGCAGTGGTGGTACCGCGGGGCCCCGGTCGCCCCGCCGGCGGCCGCGGTCGTCCGCTCCCGCGTCTTCACCCGCGCCACCGACCTCGCCGTACTGCTCGACAGCCTCCGGCTGATGGAAGGCGCCGGAGTCCGGCTGATCAACTCCGCCGACGCGATCGCCGCGGCGCACAACAAGGTCCGCGGCGCCGACGTCCTGGCGGCCGCCGGACTGGACGTGCCGCCGACGCGGCTGGTGCGCACGATCGAGGAGGCCGGGCGGTGCCTGCTCGACTGGTCCGAGGTCGTGTTCAAGCCGCTGACCGGGCACGCCACGATCGGCCTGGCCCGGCTGTCCCTGGAGCCCAGGGACACCGAGGACACCCCGCCGGGGGTCAGCATGTACCAGGAGATGCAGCTGTGGCACATGCTGCGGCACCACTCGGCGCTGTGCGCGCAGGAGTACGTCGCGCATCCCGGTCCGGAGCTGCGGGTGGTGGTCGTCGACGGCGACGTCGTGGCCTGCAACCGGCGCACGTTGCGCATCACCGACACCACCGGGGACCGCGGGCTCGGCGGGGCCCAGATGACCCCGGCCGAGTGCACCCCCGGCATCGCCCGGGTGGCCACGACCGCCGTGGCCGCGTTGCGGCTGTCGCACGCCGCCGTCGACATCCTCGAAGCGCCACGCGGGCTGGTCGTCGTCGAGGTCAACCCGATGATCTCCAGATGGATCGAGATGGACCGGCTCGGACTGCACAGCACCGAGCACGGCGTCGGCCCCCGGCTCGCTGACGCCGTCGCGGCGCAGGCGAGCGCTTGAGGCCGGGGATGACCGCGTCATTGGCCGGCGGGCTGCGGCACCGGTACTTCGTCTCGTTGCGGTACGCCGGCTACCGCCGGTTCCTCGGCGCGCAGCTGCTGTCCTCGACCGGCACCTGGATCCACCTGGCGGCGGAGACCTGGCTGCTGGCCCGGCTCGGCGCCGGCGGTCTGGGGCTCGGCGTCACCGTGGCCCTGCAGTTCGGGCCGATCCTGCTGCTCGGCCCGGCGGGCGGCGCCGTCGCGGACCGGTTCGACCGGCGCCGGCTGCTGCTCGTCACACAGCCGCTGCTGGCCGCAGTCGCCGCCGGCCTAGCGCTGCTCGTCCACCTCGACGCCGCCCGGATCTGGACCGTGTGGGTCGCCGCCGTCGTGACCGGTGTGCTGCTCACGGTGGACGGTCCGGCCCGGATGGCGTTCGCGGCCGAGCTCGTCGATGCCGAGCACCTCGCGAACAGCGCCGCGCTGGCCAACGCCGTCGCGGTCAGCGCCCGCGCGCTCGGCCCGGCCGTCTCCGGCCTGCTGATCGCCGGTGCCGGCGTCGCCGCGTGCTTCCTCGGCAACGCCCTGTCCTACCTCGCCGTCGTCGCCGTCCTGCTCGGTGTCCACCGGCGGCGCACCACCGCGGACCCGCCGGAACCGTCCCGCCGCAGCGGGCTGGTCCGGGAAGGGCTGCGGCACGCCGCCCGCGACCCGGTCCTGCGGGCCGTGCTCGGCATGATGACCGTCGTCGGTGTCTTCGGCCTGAACTTCCAGCTGCTCATCACCCTGCTCGCGACGGACACGTTCGGGGCGTCGGCGCGGTGGTTCGGTGCGCTCATGTCGGCCCTCGGCGTCGGAATGGTCCTCGGCTCGCTGCTGTCGGCCGGCTGGCACCGCCCGAGCCCGGGCGGGGTGGCGGTGCTGGCCGTCATGACCGGGGCCACCCATGCCGCCACCGGGTTCGCGCCGAACCCGTGGTTGGGCCTCGCCGCGCTCGCCGCGCTCGGCACGGCCGCCGGGATGTTCCTCGCCTCGGCCGCCGGTGTCCTGCAGCGGCGGGCCGGTGACGCGATGCGCGGGCGGGTCATGGCGCTGTACTCGGTGGCGTTCCTGGGCACCGGCGTCGTCGGCGGCCCGCTGATCGGGTGGGTCGCCGACACGGCCGGGGTCACCGTCGCGTACGTGACCGGCGGGGCGTGCTGCGCCCTCGCCGTGTTGCTGGCCGTCCCGGCGGCCGGGCCCGTAAGGACCGGCGACGGTGGATGACCCGGGCCCGGAACACCGCAACCCGTGCGGCGCGGCGCCTGTCCTGAGAGGATTCCCTGACGCTGCGTCGGGCACGGCTCGTCGACTGCGGACCCGGCCGGACGCACGCCGGACATGACGTCGTCGAACTGCGAGGTACAGCATCGTGAAACCCGCCGACCTGGTCCACGTCCAGACGCCCGACTCGCCGGCGCTCGCCCCCGACCGGCGAAGCGTCGTGTTCGTGCTGCGCCGCGTCGACGGCGACGGGTATGCCGGGAGCCTGTGGCGGGTCCCGGCCGACGGCAGCGCACCGCCGGAGCCGTTCCTGCAGGGCCGCGCCGACAGCTGCCCGAAGTTCAGCCCCGACGGCCGGTGGATCGCATTCCTGCGCGCCGACGGCGGGCCGCCGCAGTTGCACGTCGTCCCGGCCGGTGGCGGGCAGCCGCGGGCGGTCACCACCGCACAGACCCACCCGCTCGGCGTCGAAGGGCCGGTGTGGAGTCCCGGCTCGGACCGGATCGCCTACATCGCCAGGATCGCCGAGGCCGGCCGGTACGGCACCGCCGGGCCGGCGGCCGACCCGCCACGGCTTATCACCGAACCGAAATACCGCCGCGACGGGCAAGGGTTCCTCGACCGGCCCGGGCAGGTCCACGTCATCGACCCGTACGACGGCGACCCGGTCCCTGTACGGCTCACCGCCGGCGAGTTCGACAACACCGGCGTCGCCTGGAGCCCCGACGGCCGGCGGCTGGTCTTCGCCTCGGCCCGGCACCCGCAGCGGCACAGGACGATGAACGGCGACGTCTTCGTCATCGGCGTCGACGGCACCGGGTTGCGGCAGCTGACCGGCACCGACCGCACCGCCGAACGACCCGCGTTCTCCGCCGACGGCACGCAGGTGTACTTCGCCGGCGCCGAACTCGGTGCGTGCGGCTACGACTGGTTCGCCAACCAGACCGGCGCGTTCGTCGTGCCCGTCGACGGGCACGCCCCGCCGCGGCGTCTGTCGGACGCCGAACGGTTCACCCTCGACGGTCACTTCGGCCCGGGCCTGGGCGGACTGCTGTTCGCGAGCCAGCGGCAAGGTGCCGTGGAACTGCTGCGGTTCGCCGGCGACGGCAACGCGGACGTCGTCATCGGAGGTGACCGGCAGGTACGGGCGGTCGACACGGTCGGCGACACCGTCGTCGCCGTCGTCACCGACCCGATGTCCGCTGGTGACCTCGTCCTCATCGACGGCACCGGCGAGCGGACCCTGACCGCATACGGCGCAGCGCTGCGAGCACTCGTCCGGGTGCTGCCGATGACCGAGCTGACCGGCGCCGCCCCGGACGGCTATCCCGTCCACGGCTGGCTGGTCACCCCGCCCGGCGACGGCCCGCACCCTGTCGCGCTGCTCGTACACGGCGGGCCGTTCGCACAGTACGGTTGGACCCTTTTCGACGAGGCGCAGGTCTACGCCGAAGCCGGCTACGCCGTCGTGCTCGGCAACCCGCGCGGCTCCTCCGGCTACGGCCACCGCCATGGGCGCCACGTCGTCGGCGACGTCGGCGCCCGCTCCGCACCCGACCTCCTCGCCCTGCTCGACGTCGCGCTGCGGGATCCCGCCCTGGACGCCTCGAGGGTCGCGGTGCTCGGCGGCTCGCACGGGGGATACATGGTCGGCTGGCTGCTCGCGCACACCGATCGGTTCCGGGGCGGCGTCAGCGAACGATCCATCAACGCCGTGGACAGCCTCATCGCGACCAGCGACATCGGCTGGGCGTTCCGGTCGCTCTACGGCGACGACCCGGCCGGCTACGCCCGGCAGAGCCCGCTGACCTACGCCGACCGCATCACCGCCCCGGTCCTTATCATCCACTCCGAGGACGACCTGCGCTGCCCCATGGAACAGGCGCAGCGGCTGTTCTTCGAATTGTTCCGGTTGGGCCGGCCGGTCGAGCTGCTGCTGTTCCCCGGTGGCGGGCACGAGCTGTCCCGGTCCGGCAGGCCGAATCACCGCATCGCCCGTTTCGAGGCGATCCTGGACTGGCTCGCCCGGCACGTCTGAGCGGTACCACCGGCAAACCTCCGGTGAAAGCTCCGGTCGTCCCTCCTCGACCCGCGCTCCCTCGCGGCGCAAGGATGGGACGCGGCACGCCCCAGGCGTCGCCGACGGACCGACATTCACGGGGGTGTACGTCGCTGGTGACGCCGAAGCCGTCACATCCTCTGGAGGAGTAACGACGCATGTCGTAGGACGGCCTCGGTGATCTCTTCTGGCCGGAGGGCGGCGGCTGCGACGTCCGCAGTCTCCGCCGCGTCTTTGCCGCAGGCCGGCGCCACGCTGTGATCGGAAGGGATCTTCGGGCTTGCTTATCGACGTACCGTCACGGGAAGGACGTTCGATGAACGAAGAGCCGTCGTGGGTCATCGACCATGAGGAAGGCGGCCGGCCAGCGTCCCTGACACCGAGCGGGATCGACGTAAGGGGTGTGGTTCGGGGGAGGTTTGTATGACGACGCGAGTGCTGCTGTTCCACGAGTTCGGTATGGCGCTCATCGGCCTCCGTGTGTTGCTCCAGGTCGCCCCGGACGTCGAGGTCGTGGGAGCAACGAACGAGTTCGCCGACACCATGAGGCTGACTATCGATCTGCGTCCCGACGTCGTCGTGCTGGACGCCCAGTCCATCGGCACCTCGGCCTCAGATGCTGTCCGGTGCGTCAGACACGAGGCTCTGCGGACGGGTGAGGCTGGTGTGCTCGTAGTAGCCGCAGGGCTGGACGGGCGGCTGGTCGAGGTGTTCCGGGGCGGGTGTCAGCGGGATTCTCCTGGCAGAGTGCGGGCACCGTGAGCTCATCGCGGCCATTCGATCCATCGGCGCTGGTGGAACCCACTTCTCTCTGCCCGCTTCGCGTTACCTTGCCTCGCACCTGTCGCCGGTGCTCGCCGGCGGCGCGTTGTCAGGCTGCGACGATCTGACTTCACGAGAGTTGGAGGTGCTGCAGTTCGTCGCCGAGGGGATGTCTAACACCGAGATCGGCAGTCGGCTTCATGTGTGCGAGGCGACTGTGAAGTACCACGTATCGGCGTTGCTGCGGAAGCTGCGACTGCGGGACCGCCTACAGCTGGCAGTGTTCGCGTACAAGCAAGGCATCGCGATGCCCTGGCGATCTTGAGCCACCGCCGGGATCTCCTGCGACGTCGCACCGCTGAGTAACTACCCCGGACCTGACCTTTCAAGATCTGTAGTGACCGGGCGGGGTGGTTCCGGACTGCCGCAAAGCGGGGATGCGAATGGTGGCAGTCACTGCCACGAGCCCGACCGCAGCTATGGCGAGCGTCAGGAACAGTCTCTCGATCCCGATGAGCTTCACCATCAGGCCGCCGAATGCCGCACCGAATGGGATCGTCCCGAAGACCAGGAGGCGGGTGCCGGCGGTAACTCGACCAAGGATGCCCGTGGCTACGACGGACTGCCGTACGGTCACCATAAGGACGTTCGCCACGGCGATCGCGAAGCCGGCCAGCCCGATACCGACGCCAATGACCACTGGACTGGATGTCGCGACAGGCAACGCGAATGAGCCTGCCAGCAACACCGCGGCGGCCGACAGCACGAGTGCCGGTAACAACGCAGCGATCAGTCTCGCGGCAAGGATTGCCCCGGCTACCGAGCCGACCGCCGCACCTGCCAGCAGTAGCCCGTAGTCTGCCTCGGAGAGCCGCAGCGGCGCTGTCCTGCCGACGGCGTAGATCACGAAGACAGACATGAACGCACTCTCGGTCAAGTTCAGTACGCTCGCGTAGACCGCCAGACGGCGAAGCGTGGGTTCGCGGACAAGCTCAACGAGTCCGGTCTTGATATCGGCCAGGACAGACCTGGGTGGTGCCTTCCCGCCATCCGTCGATTGCGCACGGTGCTGGCCCGATATTCTCAGCAGAAGCAGACCCGCGATGACGTACATCAAACCAGGTGCGCCGAGGGCGGCAAATGTCGAGACCGCCACCAGTGCGCCGCCCAACGGGCTTCCCACGAACTCCATCAGGACCACCTGGGTGCTCATGACGCGTCCGTTGGCTCGCATGAGGTCGTCCTGCGTCACCAGGCCGGGAACCAAGGTCTGCGTGCCTGTGTCGTAGAGCGTGCTCGCGGTTCCGACGGCGAGAGCGGTGGCGTAGAGGATCACGATGTCAGTGCCGAAGAAGGTCACAACGACCGCCGCCGCACCAAGCGCCAGCCCGCGGAGCGATGTCACACCCACCATGAGTTTGCGGCGGTCAAGGCGGTCCAGGATCACGCCCGCGAAGAGCCCGAAGACCAGCCAGGGAAGGGTGCCCGCCACGCGGACCCCGGCCACCAGTGCAGGTTCGTTCGTGAAGCGCAGGGCGATGAGCGGGAGAGCGACCAGGACCACGCCGTCGGCCAGGTTTGCCGAGGCAGTGGCCGCCCACAGCGTGTGGAAGCGCCAGCCGAGACCGCTTCGTCGGGCGGCCATCGTCACGCCTCGCCGTCGATGTCCGGCTCCACCGTGGTGGCCATGAAGATTCGTACGCGGCGCGCGCCGTCGGGACGCCGGTTCGGATCCATCAGGCGGTCGAGGTAGCGGTCTGCGACCGCCTTGAGTTCCTCGCCCAGTTCCTCGAGCTCGGTGGAGGTCAGCCAGGTCGACGTACCGGCCGTCGTTGTCGCCCGCCGCCACTGGGCGGGCTCAGCAGCGGCACGGGACCGCCACGTTCGGATACGGCCCATCTCCCGCTCGATGAACACGTCTGCGAGGGCCTCCACGTCGGCGGCATGGTCCATCTCCGCGGCGTCGCGCGGTACGACCTGGGAGGGGTTGGTCAGCCTCCAGGGCTTTTCCCGCCCCGGGCCGACCACTTCCTCGATGAAGCCGTGCCGGGCGAGTGTCCTGAGATGGAACGAGCAACTGGCCACGCTTTCACCGATGACCTTGGCACATCGCGTGGCTGTCACCTCGGGTTCCGCCGCCAGCACTTCGAGCAGGGCAAGGCGGGTCGGATGGGCAAGTGCCTTCAGTCGACGGGGATCGTCCACCAGAGCGGAAGGTTGAAGAGAGGTCCGCATACGGGCCACCTTCCTGTAGCAAGGAACGTTTAGCACCACTACTTTAGCAAGAAACCTTTGTAAAGTCTCGACCGCTCCGGCTCATAGCTCGGTTCGGCCCCTCGGCAGCCGCAGCGGACTCGTGGCTCGTCGAGCCGCGGCGCCTGCCTAGACCTTGGGATAGGTGCGTCGCCTGGTGGAGAGGCCAGGAAACCTGCCTTTGCGAGGTATTCGCTTGCTTCCGCTCATCTGGCGAAGTTACGTGATACGTACCGGGCCGGGTCAGCGAGGGTAAAGGAAGGGCAGACGAGTGCGCGAAGCTTTCGGCGATCATGCGGCAGGATCTGCTGTGCGCGGAACTCCTGAGTCCGACCAGATACCACGCCGTGCCACGGATGCCGAGATTCGTCTGATGGGTACCCAGGAACGGCTCTGGTTTCTTGACCAGATGACTCCCGACACGGTTGCGTACAATGTGTCGGCAGCATTCCGCGTTCGAGGTGACCTGTATACGGATTCACTCGAGGCGGCGCTTGGGTACGTGTTCTGTCGCCACGAGGCGCTGCGGCTGCGGCTTGCCACGGAGGAAGGCCGCCCCGCGCCGACGTTGTGGCCGACGTCGGCCGTGGTGCCGTTGCGGCACATCACCTTTGCGGACCACCGCGATGCGGACGAGGATGCGCTGCGAGGCGTGGCCGTCGAGGAGCTGGCCATCCCCTTCGACCTGGCGAACGAGCCACTGTTCCGTGCTTGCCTGCTACGGCTTGACGACACCGACCACCTGCTGATGCTGACATTTCACCACGCCGTCATCGACAAATGGTCCATCGACCTGGTCCTCCAAGAAATGGCCACTGCCTACGGCGCCCATCTGGCCGGAACGCCGTTGGAGCCGACGGAGCCGACGTATCGCTACTTCGACTACACGGCCTGGCTCGCCGAACACCTGGCGTTGCCCGCGGCGCTTGCCGGACCGCTCCGGTACTGGAGTCATTGCCTGAGTGGCATCCCACCATTGTTGGACCTGTGTCTGGATCATGCCCGTCCGGTGATGAGCTCGCATGCGGGCGCATCGCAGAAGTTCGCCATATCGGCCAGTACGGTCAGCCGGATGCGTTTCTTCGCGGTCAATCAGGGCGCCACGCTCTTCGTCATAGCGATGACCGCGTTCGTAACCCTGCTGTCCCGCCATAGCGGGCGTACAGACATCGTGGTGGGGGTACCCGTTGCGGGACGGTATCGTCCCGAGCTCGAAACGATGGTTGGCCTCTTCGTGAACACGTTGCCGATCCGGGTCGACCTGTCCGGCCAGCCAGCCGGTGTTGTGGCAGTCGATAGAGTCGCAGAGGCGTTGTTCGACGCCTTCGACAACGCAACCCTCCCGTTCGAGCGGCTCGTGGAGATCGCCTGCACCGATCGGGACCCGGCATTTCATCCACTGGTCCAGGTCAGCTTCCAGATGCTGCACCACGGCGGCGGTGGTACACCCTGCTGGCCGGGGCTCAGGGTCACTCCCTGGCTGGGCGGCGACGAGGCGGCCGTACGCCTCGACCTCGAACTCACATTGGAGGAGACGGTGGACGGCGAGCTCCTCGGGCTCGTCAGCTATCGCACCGACCTGTTTGAAACGGCGAACGTCGACGATCTGGTTGACCAATTTCTGAAATTGCTGAGCGCGCTGGTCGATGCGCCGCATCTACCGATCGGGAGCTCCGCAAGCCCGCCCGTGAGTTCCGGTCAGAGGGGACCGCGCCGCGACCGTGCATCGAGCGGCGGCGACTGTCTCGGGATCGACTTGCCGAAACGGGCTCCGCGGTCCACCGCCGCGGTGATCTCAGCTCGCGGCTCCCTGACGTACGGCGAACTGGATGCACGCATGCAATGCGAGCGGCACCCCGTCCTCGGCGACGGCGAACTGCCTGAGTACGGGGATGAGCTGAATGATGTTTTGACGCTTCTCGCGGCCCTCCGCAGCCGGCAGGGCGATCGGCCGCGGAGGCTTGCGGCCTTGGCCGGTTCGGCGCTGCGGTGTCGACCGCTCCGTCTTGCGGACCGGACCCTCGTCCTGCCGGCGGCTGCGGGAATCGCCGGTTGTGCCTGGTTGCTCGAGCCACTCATGGCCGGCACGACGGTCGTGCTCGCTGGCGAGCCGGGCGCGGTTCCGCCAGAACAGCTGGTGGAGCTGATGATCCAGGCAGGCGTGGATGGACTGCTCGCGGCGCCGTCAGGTCTGCGGCAGTTGATCAAGGGCCTTGACGGAGCGAGGTTTCCTGAACTGCGCCTGTGCGAAATTGCAACCCCAGAGCCGCTTCCTCCGAATCTGCTGAGGCGGGCGCGGGCCAGTTTCCCTCGGGCCCGCCTGCTGATCCGCTATGCCATGCCGGACCACGAACTCCTCGGCTGGGCCGATGCACAGGCTGCGGATTCGATGTTCCCGCCCGAGGCCGTGTTCCGACCATCGGCAACGTCACTCGTAGTCCTTGACCGCGTCGCGCGTGGGGTGCCGACCGGTGTCGTCGGTGAGCTGCACACCGCAGTGGCAGGCGGGGAGCCCATTGCCACCGGGCAGTTCGCTCGTACGCGCAGGGACGGCACAGTGCAGTTGTTGGGCCCGGTTCACGACCGAATCGCCGGCCCCGGGCGGGACATCTACCCGCACCACGTCGAAGGTCGGCTCCTGGAACACCCAGCCGTGGAGGTCGCAGCGGTTGTCGAATCCAAGGTGTCCGGTGGTACGGCCGCCTACTTGCAACTCGCCGACACTGTTGGGATCCCGCCCACCGCCGCCGAGATGCGCCGGTTCCTCAGCGGCCGTCTGCCGAAGTACCAGATTCCGGAGCTGTTCGTGCCCGCCCCGGTACCCCTGACGACCGCCGGTGTGCCGGACCGTGCCGCGTTGCGCAATGCTCAGGCGGCAGGGAAACACCTGGCCGAGGAGCCTCTTGTCCTCGATCTGACCCGCGCCGGGCGTGGCTGACGTGCCCATATCTGAGATCTGGTTCCCCGCCGGAGCCGATTCCGACTCGCTGGAAGCGACCGACCGTGGGCCGAGCGGCGCCGCGCGGTCGCATCTGCCACACCGCGTCGATGACTGGTTCTGGCTTCCCCGGCCACGACCTGAAGCCACCACCCGGCTGTTCTGTTTCGCCCACGCCGGTGGCGGGCCGACCACTTTCACCGACCTGGCGAAGGGACTGCCGGGCAGCGTCGACGTGTGGGCCGCCCAGATGCCGGGCCGCGGTTCCCGCCTGACCGAACCTTGTCCGGACAACCTCGATGAGTTGGTCGCACAGCTCAGGTCCACCGTGCTGCCGAGAATGACCACGTCGTCCGTCCTCCTGGGACAAAGCTTTGGAGCGCTACTCGCGTACGAGTTGGCACGGCAGGCCCCTGAAGGCGCTGACATGTCGGGTCTCATCGTGATCGGTCTGCGTTCCCCGGACGCACTGGCCGAGATGTCGCCGGCCAACGGCAGCGACCTCGTTGACAGGCTCCATCTGACCGCCGAGGAAGAGGCGTTACTCCGCGACTCCGAGATGCGTGACCTGGTGTTGAGTGGAGTCGAGGCTGACCTGCGACTGTGCCAGAGCTACCGGCACAGCGCCGCTCCTGCGCTCAGGACTCCCATCGTCGCAATCGTGGGAGATCAGGATCCCGCGGTGACGCCCGACCAGATGGCCGACTGGCGTCGCTTCACGACGGGAACGTTCCAAATGGTGGTTGTGCCCGACGGTCACCTCGTGGTGCGCAATGGTGCGCCGCACGCCATTTCCGCCGTAACCGAGGCGCTGAACGTCTTCTCGAGGAGGAACGGTGACGTTGGACACTAAGGTGTGGGACGCGTTGGAGCGCCACTCCCGCGACTCGCCAAGTCGCGTCGCGGTGCTCGGTGAGGGTGCACATCTCACTTACCGAGAGCTCGCTGATCGTGTGCGGATCTACATCAGATCGATGCGGAGCAGGGGTGTGTCGCGGCGTGATCTGATAGCTGTGACGATTGAGGAAGGTCCCGACGCCATCGCCGCGCTGCTCGCCGGGTTCGTGTCGGGGATTGTGTTCGTATGGATGGACACTGCGCAGCCCGAACCGCGTCGGCAGCTCCTCCTGGACGACTGCCGGCCCCGGGGCATGCTCACCACCAGCGGGGGCGACCTCCGGATCGACTGGTTCGACTCGATGGGCGCCGGAACGCCCTTGCCGGACGATACCGCCTGCCTTGTCTACACGTCCGGCTCCACCGGAATCCCCAAGGGTATCGTCCAGTTTCGCGACAATCTCGAACAGTTCTGCGCCTGGTTCGCCGATGAGGTCCGTCTCGGCGCGAGCAGCCGCATGCTGCAGCTGGCGAACATGACCTACGACGCCGCCTATGCGGAAATTCTCACGGGAATCCTGGCGGGTGCCTCACTGATCGCTCCTGATGCCAACGTGAAGCGTGACGTCGCAAGCGTTTCGGATCTCATGGACCGGACCGACCCGACCCATATGATACTCGTACCGAGCGTCTGCCGATACCTGCTGCAGGTTCGCGCCGGGCGCCGCTCGTCTCCCCGTCGAGCCGTCGAGGTCGTGGGGCTGTTTGGCGAGACGCTGCCCCCCGACCTTCTCGGCGGGGTTCGAAAGCACTTCCCCGATGCCCGCGTCTACAATCTCTATGGCCCGACAGAGGCGACCTTGGCCACCTTCTACCGAGTGCCACACGACTTCGCGGACCACGTGGTTCCTATCGGCTGGCCGATTCCCGGCAGGGAAGTCATGTTGCACTCGGACTCCGCGGAGGCCGACGCGGATACCGGCGAAATATGGATTCGCAGCCGATATCTGGCGCACGGATATGTGAATCGTGATCAGGAGACCCGGGAGAGGTTCCTGCCGGACCCATCAGGTGTACCCGGTGTGCGCATTTACCGCACAGGTGACATTGGTCGGCGTCTGGCCGATCAAAGTCTTGTTTTCGTGGGGCGCCTCGATGACGAAGTGAAGATCCGGGGGGTGCGAATCCAGCTTGGTGAGGTGGAGGCCACGGTACGCTCCGCCCCCGGCGTGACGCACGCCAGCGTCCGGTTTTTCCCGGAGCATGAGGGTGGTCCTCGCCTCGCCGCCTACCTGCAGCCGTTGCCCGCGTCGAAGGTCGATGTCCGGACTGCGCACCGGTACGTTGCTGACAGATTGCCGCCCGCGATGGTGCCCTCGGCCTACGTCGTCCTGGACGAACTACCGCTGACCTCCACAGGGAAGGTGGACAGGAGCAAGCTTCCGAACCCATGGGATGTGCCAGACCGCCAACCGGGTTCCGAGGCCGATGCGAAAGGCCTAGATCCTACCGCTCTGGAGTTAGGTCGAATCTGGCGCGACGTCATCGGTTGTCCGGACGTAACGGTGGATGACGACTTCTTCGCTGTCGGCGGTACGTCGTTGTTGGCGCCGCAGGTAATTGCCGGTGTGCAGGCGAGCTTCGGTGTACGGCTGCCCCTGCAGGCGGTTTTTCAACAATCCCGGCTGGGGGACTTCGCGGAGTTGATCGAATCCAATCGATCTTGACTGCATTCGCGAATTCCCTGTCGTTCGGGTCGTGTGAAGACTATCCCCAGGGATAGGGATAAATGAGCAATATCCGACTATCGTTGCCCATGAAAGCAAATTGCTGGATGATGGGGGAGGTGGCGGCGTGCGTGTTCTCGGCTATAGCGGGCTGCATGGCAGCGTCGACTTCAAGAAGGGAATGTTCCCGCAGCTGGAGAATCGGCGATACCGCTTCTCGCAGGGTTTCGACTCGGCGGCTGCCCTGGTGGTCGACGGCGAGATCGTCGCAGCAGCGGCCGAGGAACGATTTACCGGCGACAAGACGACGGGGTCCTTCCCGGTCAATGCCATCTCGTACTGTCTGGCCGAAGCCGGGATAAAGCTGGACGAGGTCGACCGCATCGCACACGGCTTCGCGTACGCGCCGCCGTCGGCTTCTGCGTCGGACGCACGGGCGGCCAAGCGGTTCGAGCAGGTCTACTCCGCCCGAGCGCAGCTCAAACACTTTGCGGAGTTCCTGCCGACCCAGAACTGGCAGGATCGGTTCACGTCGGTGCCCCACCACCTGGCGCATGCCGCCAGCACCTTCTTCCCGAGTGGCTTCGAGAACGCGCTCGTCGTGGTCACCGACGGCATGGGGGAGTCCAGCAGCCTTACCATCGCGACCGGCCGCAACGACCACCTCGAGGTCGTGACCACCATCCCCGCGCTGCACTCGATTGGGATGCTCTACAGCCTCGTGACCCACTACCTCGGCTTCGTGCCCGCCATGGACGAGTACAAGGTCATGGGGCTCGCTCCGTACGGCGAAGCCGGTCGCTACTTGGACGTCTTCTCAGATTTTGTTCGGCTCCGAGAAGACGGCACCTACACCGTTCCGCTTATGGCCCGCGACCGTACCGCCGACGAGCGGGAGACGCACGACGGTGTACTGAGGGAGCTGGCGGAGCGGCTCGGACCGGCCCGCCGACCGGAGGAGCCGACCGGTCGGCGGCACGCGGACATCGCCGCGGCGCTTCAGGTGACGGCCGAGACAGCGTTGCTGCATGTGCTGCGGGTGGCCAGGTCGCGCACCGGTCAGCGGCGGCTCTGCCTCGCCGGTGGAGTAGCGCTCAACTGCACGGCCAATGGCGTGGTGTCGCGCAGCGGCCTCTTCGACGACATCTTCGTGCAGCCGGCCGCCGGCGACGACGGCACGGCCATCGGGGCCGCCCTCTACGTCGACGCCGCCGCCGCGGCGCACCGCGGCCGGATGACGATGCCGTATTGGGGACCCGGCTACGACGACGCGGAACTTGCCACCGTCGCCGCGGCTGCGGACGGATGCACCGTCACGGAGCTTGCGGAGGAGGCCCTGGTCGACCACGTGGCGGAGCTTTTGGTGGGGGGTTTCATCGTGGCCTGGTTCCAGGGTCGAATGGAGTTCGGCCCTCGCGCACTCGGTAACCGCAGCATCCTCGCTGACCCTCGGGACCAAAGCATGCGTGACAGGCTGAATGCCGTTGTCAAGGAGCGGGAGGGCTTCCGGCCGTTCGCGCCCGCTGTAGCCTCCGCGCAGGCGAGCGACTGCTTCGACATCGAGCCGGGCACCGAAGGCCGTTACGCGCACATGTTGTTCGTGACACAGGCTCGGCCGCAGTGGCGCGACAAGCTTGGTGCCGTCACCCACGTCGACGGCAGCGCTCGTGTCCAAACGGTCCAGCAGCGGGACAATCCGCGATTCTGGGGTGTCATCCAGGCGTTTGGTTGCCGCACAGGCGTCCCGGTCATCCTGAACACTTCCTTCAATCTCCGCGGCCAGCCTGTCATCGCTTCCCCGACCGAGGCGCTGCGCACCTTTCTCCGGTCCAATCTCGATGCACTCGTACTGGGCCGCACCGTAGTCCACAAGGGGGCAGCCACTCATGCTGACTGAATTCGACGCTCGTGCGGCCACGCAGCGAACACTTGCCGCGCTCTGGACGGAGACACTCGCTGGGCTGGCGCGACCGGACGAGATTGACGGTGCCGCAGACTTCTTCGCCCTCGGTGCTGACTCCCTCCTCGCGACAAGGCTGGCGGCTCGTGCTCATGCAGCTTTCGGCGTCGAAGTCACGGTGCAGGATGTTTTCGAACATCCAACGTTGTCCCAGCTGTCCAAGATGATCAGCACCCGCGACGCAGTCGCGGCGGTGCCGCCCATCCGGCCGGTTGGACGTTCCCTGCCGCTGAACATGTCGTCGCAGCAGCGAGGGATCTGGCTCGCTGAACAGCTCCGCCCGGGCACCTCGCAGTACAACGTGCCATTGGCTTGGCGGATCGATGGCCCATTGGACATAGAGGCCCTTCGTCGAGCCCTCGACGAGACCGTTGAGCGGCATGAGCCGCTGCGAACTGTCTTCGCCACCGCGGACGGCGATCCTGTCCAGATCGTGAGGCCGGCGTCGTCGGTGCCGTTGGAGATTGCGACCGTGCCCCCTTCCGACGATGGCGTGGCGCTGACGGAACTGGTCGACCGGGTGGTCAACGCGCCGTTCGACCTGGCCGGCGGACCGCCGCTGCGCGTGCTCCTGGCGCGTATGGCGCCCGAGAGGCACGTGCTGGTGCTCGTGATCCACCACATCGTCAGCGACCAGTGGTCCAATGCAGTGATCATCCGCGAGCTGAGCCAGCGGTACCGCGGCCACCCAACGGCTGCTCCACTGCACGTACAGTACGGCGACTTCTCGGTCTGGGAGCATGGACGTCTCAGCGAGCGCGGCGAGACCCTGCTCGCCTACTGGCGCACGCAACTCGCCGATCTACCGGCGGTCGAGCTGCCAACCGACAGGCCCAGGCCCGTAACACGTTCCGCAGCCGGTGCCACGCTCCGGTTCACGCTCCCGGACTCCTTGATCGCGGACCTTGACGGTATTGGGCGACACCATCGGGCAACACGGTTCATGACGTTCTACGCGGTGTTCCTCGTCCTGGTGCATCGCTATACGGGACAGACGGATCTTCCTCTGCTGACGTCTGTCGCCGGCCGCAACCATCCCCAGCTCGATCACCTCGTCGGGTCGTTCGTGAACACCGTGCTGCTCCGAACGGAGGTCCAGGGCACCCTCACGTTCGAAGACCTGCTCGCTCGTGCCCGGGACACCGCCGTGAAGGCGTTCGCTCATCAGGAGCTTCCCTTCGAGCACGTTGTACGGGCGGTCCGTGCCGAGGCGGACGGTGATCGAACGCCGCTGAGCGATATTTTGTTCGAGTTCCAGAATTCGCGCGTAGCCCCGCTGGTTCTGGGCGACACGACGGTCGAAGAGCTCGTGACGTACCCGAATACGTCTCGCTACGACCTGTTGGTGTCGTTCCGCGAGACCACACAGGGCCTGGCGGGCGAGATCGAGTACTCGACGGATCTCTACGACCAGTCGACGGTGGAGCGACTGGCTGAGCACTATCAGACTCTGCTGAGTGCAGTGGTGGAGAACCCGAAGGCGAGGCTCGCCGACCTCCGCATGCTGACCGTAGCCGAAGCCGATCGGATGACCCGCGAGTGGAACGCAACCAGCCGGTCATTTCCTGGCAATCGGTGCCTGCACGAGCTGGTCAGCGAACAGGCGGCTCGGACGCCGGACGCGACGGCCGTGCTCTTCGAAGGTCAAACGCTGAGCTATGCGGACCTGGAAGCCCGGGCCAACCGGCTTGCCCACCACCTTCGAGGTCGCGGAGTCGGCCCGGAGACCCCGGTTGGCGTTCTGGTCGAACGCAGTCTCGACCTGGTCGTCTGCCTGCTCGCAACCCTGAAGGCCGGCGGTGCATTCGTTCCGCTCGAACCGAGCTATCCGCCCGAGCGGCTCGGCCTCATCCTCCGACAGGCAGCGACCCGGATGGTCATCACCCAACCGATGCTGCGGGAAAGGGTTCCCGACGGTGCCCTGCAGATCGTGGACCTCGTGGCGGACGCGGGGGTGATCGACGCGTGCTCGTCGTCTGCGCCGAGGTCGATGACGGATCCGCGCAACCTCGCATACGTGGTGTTCACGTCCGGGTCCACGGGAGTGCCCAAGGGGATTGCCGCTCACCACCGTGGCATCAACAACTACCTGACCTGGATGCAGGCCGACTACCCCTTGGGCCCCCAGGACCGTGTGCTTCAAGCAGCCTCGATCGGCTTCGATGTCGCCGTCTGGGAGATCTTCTGGCCGCTGCTTGTCGGCGCCGCGACGGTGATCCCGCGGCCGGGCGGCCATCGTGACCCGCTCTACCTGGTGCGCCTGATCGAAGAAGCCGAGGTCTCGACGATGCACCTGGTCCCGTCTCTGCTGCAGGTCTTCGTGGAGCACACCGCACCGGGGCGTTGCCGGTCTTTGCGGTACGTGTTCTCCAGTGCGGAGCCGCTCACTGTGGCACTTCGTTCCGACTTCTTCGCGACCCTCGATGCGCAACTGGTGAACCTGTACGGCGCGACGGAGGTTTCGGTCGACTCGACGCACTGGCTGTGTCGATCGGCAGACGGGGCAGTCGTGCCCGTTGGGCGGCCGATCGCGAACACTTCTGTATTCGTCCTCGACCGCTACGGCGGGCACACACCGGTTGGAGTTGTAGGTGAGATCTTCCTCGGCGGCGAGAGCGTGTGCCGCGGGTACCTCCGCCGGCCCGCGCTGACGGCGGAGCGTTTTGTTCCTGATCCATCCGGTCATGGGCGGGTCTACCGGACGGGGGACATGGGCCGCTGGCGTGCCGACGGCAGCCTGGAGTTCCTCGGACGTCGCGACCACCAGGTCAAGATCCGCGGAGTGAGGGTTGAGCTGGGTGAGGTCGAAACCGCCCTCCTGCAGCACACCGCCGTCCGGAGGGTGGCCGCGGTGCTCCGCAAGCAGCCGGCAGGCACTCCTCGTTTGGTTGCCTACCTGGTGCCACAGCCCGGATGTAGCGTGGACCCGGCCGAGTTGCGTCGGTTCCTGGGCGAACGACTGCCCGAGGCCATGATTCCGAGCATGTTCCACCCATTGGACGAGCTGCCGATTAACGACAACGGCAAGATCGATCGTGCGGCGCTCCCGGAGGTTGACACGTCTACCCCGGCACGAGGCGTGCGGGCTCCACGTACCGGGTTGGAGATGCTCGTCGCCCGCATGTGGGCAGACGCGCTGGGGTTGGACGCCGTTGGGGTGGACGACGACTTCTTCGACCTTGGTGGCCACTCGCTCGTGGCCACCCGGATCCTCGCCAAGATCACCGAGATTCTGCACGTCAAGGTACCGATGACCGTCCTGTTCGAGCAGGGCACGGTAGGGGCCATCGCCGCCCACATCGAGGCGAACGAGACCGAGCCCGGAGCTATCGATCGACTGGTACGCGTCGCGCAGATCATGCAGACCGCCGAAACTCCCCAGCCGTCGGGGATGCGGGCGGAGAACGGAGCCCACCGCTGATGTCAACGGCCGACCTGCATCGCAACGTCGGGACAGCGCTTTCACCCGCCCAGCGGGGCATATGGTTCACGGAGCAGCTCGGCGCCGCTGATGGCACCTTCCATGTACCCGTTGCGCTTCGAATCGCCGGGCCGCTGTTGCTCGAAAGCCTGCGGCACGCCGTTGAGGAACTCGTCCGGCACCACGACGCACTGCGGGTCCGCCTGCGAACCGTTGCCGGCGAGCCTTTCCAGTCAGTTCTGGACCACGCGACGGTTCCATTCGCGGTGCGCAACGCTCCCAGCGAGGAGATTGCACGCCAACTGCTGAGCGCTGAAGCGAAGCTGCCGTTCGACCTGCAAATCGAGGCGCCGCTCCGAGTCTTGGTTATCCACCTCGCGCCGGATCAGCACTACGTTCTCCTGACAGCCCACCACCTGGTGCTCGACGGCTGGTCAGTCGACGTGCTGCTGGATGACATGGTGACGCTCTATTGCGCCCATGCGGAGGGGCGCACCGCCGTGCTGTGTCGACGGCGGCCTGAGACTGACCCCCTGCCGGCGGATTGGAATTGACCCCTCTCCGTAAGTGTGGAGGGGTGATCAAGTTGGAGGAGTGGGCTGAGATCCGGCGGTTGCACCTGGCTGAGGGTGTGCCGATCAAGGAGCTCGCTCGGCGGTTCGGGTTGTCGCGGAACACGGTGCGCTCGGCGGTGCGGGCGGTGGAGCCGCCGCGGCGTGAGCGTGGGCCGCGGGGTTCGTCGGTTGATGTGTTCGAGCCGCAGATCCGGTCGTTGCTGGCGCAGTGGCCGTCGATGCCGGCTCCGGTGATCGCGGAACGGATCGGTTGGACGCGGTCGTTGACGGTGTTGAAGGACCGGGTTCGGCAGTTGCGCCCGTTGTTCGTGCCGCCGGACCCGGCGGACCGCATCGAGTACGCGCCGGGCGAGGTCGCGCAGTGCGATCTGTGGTTCCCGGAGCCGGAGATTCCGGTCGGTGCTGGTCAGCAGCGGGTGTTGCCGGTCTTGGCGATGACGTGTGGGCACTCGCGGGTGACGGACGCGGTGATGATCCCGTCGCGGAAGGCGGGCGACATCCTGGCCGGAATGTGGGAGATCATCGGCGGGTGGGGTGCTTGCCCCCGCACGCTGCTCTGGGACCGCGAGTCCGCGATCGGCGGCACCGGGAAGCTGACGGTCGAGGCGACCTCGTTCGCAGGGACGCTGGGGGTCGGCATCCGGCTGGCGCCGCGACGTGATCCGGAGTCCAAGGGTCTCGTCGAGCGGCGCAACGGCTACTTCGAGACGTCGTTCCTGCCGGGCCGCACGTTCACCTCGCCGTTCGACTTCAACGTCCAGATCAGCGACTGGTTGACGACCCGGGCGAACGTCCGGCACCTGCGCGCGATCGGCGCGTCTCCGGCGCAGCGGTGGGACGCCGACCGGGCTGCGATGGTCGGCCTGCCGCCAGTGGCGCCGGCGATCGGGTTGAACCACCGGGTCCGGCTGGGCCGCGACTACTACGTCCGGGTCGACACCAACGACTACAGCGTGGACCCACGCGCGATCGGCCGGTTCGTCGACGTGTTCGCCAACCCGGCCCGGGTCGTGGCCTCCTGCGCCGGTCAGGTCGTCGCCGAGCACGCCCGCTTCTGGGGCACCCGGCAAACGATCACCGACCCGGCCCATCAAGCCACCGCCAGACTGCTGCGCGCAGAACTGGCGCAACGCCGACGCGAGCACGACCGCGAGGGGACCAGGACCCACACGGACGGCCATGTCGTGGCCATCCGCGCCTTGCCCGACTACGACGACCTGTTCGGTGTCGACTTCGATCCCCGCCCCGTCGAGCACCTGTCCGCACCCACTGCTGAAGGGATTTCATGACCACCACATCGAGCACACGGAGCAAGACCGCAAGACACAGCCACACCGCGGCCCGGCCGGACGGTCTGACGTCGAAACTGGCCTACCTGGCCCGGGTGTTGAAGACCCCCACGATCGGCCGGGTCTGGAAAGACCTCGCCGACCAGGCCCGCGACGCGAACTGGTCGCACGAGGAATACCTCGCCGCCGTCCTGGAACGCCAGGTCGCCGACCGCGAATCGGCCGGCAACATGATGCGGGTCCGCACCGCGCACTTCCCGGCCATCAAGACCCTCGAGGACTTCAACCTCGAGCACCTGCCCAGCCTGCGCAAGGACGTCCTGGCGCACCTGGCCACCGCCACGTTCGTCCCGAAGGCCGACAACGTCGTGCTGCTGGGACCGCCCGGGATCGGCAAGACCCACCTCGCGATCGGCCTGGGCATCAAGGCCGCCCAGGCCGGCAACTCGGTGCTGTTCGACACCGCCACGAACTGGATCACCCGACTCGCCCGAGCCCACCACGCCGGGCACCTCGAAGCCGAACTGAAGAAAATCCGCCGCTACCGGCTGATCATCATCGACGAGGTGGGCTACATCCCGTTCGACACCGACGCGGCGAACCTGTTCTTCCAGCTGGTCGCGTCCCGCTACGAGCAGGCCTCGATCCTGGTCACGTCGAACTTGCCGTTCGGCCGCTGGGGGGAGGTCTTCGGCGACGAAGTCGTCGCCGCCGCGATGATCGACCGGCTCGTCCACCACGCCGAAGTCCTCACCCTCGCCGGCGACTCGTTCCGCACCCGCGCCCGCCGCGAACTCCTCGCCAAGAACCGGGACAAATGACCAAACTGACCTGACGGGGGGTCAATCCCAAACCGTCCAGGAGGGGTCAGTTCTAATCCGCCGTTGACATGCTGGAGCCGCCGCGACTGCGGTACCTAGAGGTCGCCTCGCAGGCGAACGCATACTCGCAGCAGGAAGTCGATGCCCACGTCTCGTACTGGCGAGAGGCACTGACCGGAGCGCCGCCCGTGGTGGACCTGCCCACGGTACGTCCGCGTCCGCCGATCCAGACCACGCGTGGCGCCACGACGCTCGTCACCATCCCCGCGGAGCTCACAGAGGATCTGCGGAGATTCAGCCGGGCTAACCGAGCGAGCGTGTTCATGACGTTGCTGGCCGGCTTCGCCGGGATGTTGGGCCGGTACACCCAGCAGCCTGATCTCGTCCTCGGCACTCCGGTGACGGGCCGCCACGATTCGCGGACCGAGCGGACGGTTGCCTCACTGGCGAATCTGGTTCCGCTGCGGATCCGGGCCGACGGAGCACAGTCCTTTGCTGAGGTGCTGCGCGGGATCCGGGCCGTTTGCGCCGAGGCGTTGGATCACCAGGAGCTCCCATGGGAGGTGCTGGTCGATCGGCTCCGTCCGGAGCGGGCCCCCAGCCACTCGCCGATCTTCCAAGTCGTCGTCGGCTACCGGCTCACGAACCCCAGCCGCCTGAGTCTTCCGAGCGCCGAGGCGTTCCGGGATTTCGTGAGTACCGAGACGGCGAAGTTCGACCTCGTGTGGAACGTCGTCGATGACGGCAGCCGGATGTGGCTGGAGGCGGAGTACCGCACCGACCTCTTCGATGCGACCACGGTGGATCGTATGGCTGGGCAGTGGTTGAGGTTGCTGACCGCGGCTGTCGCGGCTCCTGGGACCGCTGTCGGCGACCTCGACCTGTTGTCGTTGGGGGAGTGGCGGTGGTTGGTGGCTGCGGGTGATGGTGGTGTGGTTGCTGGTCGGGGGGTGTTGTCGAGGTTTGCTGAGCAGGTGGCGCTTCGTCCGGATGGGGTGGCGGTGTGTGGTGAGGGTGGTTCGTTGACGTATGGGCAGTTGGCGGCGCGGGCGGATGCGGTGGCGGTGTGGTTGCGGGCGTCGGGTGTGGGGGTGGAGGACCGGGTTGGGCTGTGTTTGCCGCGGTCGGTGGACATGGTTGTGGCGGTGTTGGGTGTGTGGCGTGCCGGTGCGGCGTATGTGCCGGTGGATCCGGAGTATCCGGCGGCTCGGGTGGAGTTTGTGTTGCGGGATGCGGGTGTGAAGGTGGTGTTGTGTGTCGATGGCACGCGTGGGTGTGTGCCGGTTGGGGATTGGGGTGTGGTGGGGCTGGAGGAGGTTGGTTCGGCGGTTGCCGTGCCTGCGGAGCTGGTCTCGGAGCCGGTGCCGGAGAGTCTGGCGTATGTGATTTATACGTCGGGCTCGACAGGCACCCCCAAGGGCGTCCAAGTGTCCCATCGCAACCTGGCTGCCCTCCTGAGCGCAGGCAGCCAGATGGTGACCCCGACCAATCGCGACGTCTGGACCCTGTTCCACTCCGTGGCATTCGACTTCTCAGTCTGGGAGATGTGGGGAGCGCTCGCCTTCGGCGGGCGGCTGGTCATCGTTCCCTATCTCGTGAGTCGCACTCCCCAAGCCTTCTACGACCTCCTCGTCCGCGAGAGCGTCACAGTCCTCAACCAGACGCCCTCAGCCTTCCGGCAGTTGGTTGCCGAGGACTCGGGGCGCCCCAGCGACCGGCTGCGGCTCAGGCTGATCATCTTTGGTGGGGAGGCGATCGACCCTGGCAGTGTCCGCGAGTGGTACCGCCGTTACGACGTCCTTTCGCCGCAGATGGTCAACATGTATGGCATCACGGAGACCACGGTCCACGTAACTCATTGCGATCTTTTCGGCCTGTCGGAAACTCTCGACCGCAGTCCAATCGGACGTGCGATGCCGGGCTGGCGCGCTCTCGTACTCGACAGTCGAGGTCAGCTTGTCCCAGTGGGCGTCCCAGGCGAGCTGCACATCGGTGGCGCGGGGTTGGCACGGGGATATCTCGGCCGGCCGAGTCTGACGGCCGACCGGTTTGTTCCCGACCCCTTTGCGACAGAACCTGGTACACGGCTCTACCGCACCGGCGACCTCGCCCGGTGGGGCGAAGACGGCACGCTTGAGTACCTGGGACGAGCCGACCATCAGGTGAAGGTCCGAGGATTCCGCATCGAACCTGAAGAGATCGAAGTACATCTATCTAAACATCCTGCTGTCGGTGCCTGCGTGGTCACCGCGGATGGGGAGCGGGAGCATCGCAGACTGCTCGCCTACGTCGTCGCGGCGGAGGCGGGCCGAAACGGCACGGTCTCTTCCGATATGTTGCGCGCCTGGCTGGGGCAACGTCTCCCCGCGCACTTGGTGCCTGCCGTCATCATCTCACTGGATGCCCTACCTCTGACCCCGAGCGGCAAGGTCGACCGTCGCGCGCTTCCGTCGCCGGACCTCAACCGTTCGACCGAACGTGGCACCGCCTACGTCCCTCCCCGGACGCCGACGGAGCGGCTGCTCGCAGACGCGTGGGCTGAGGTCCTCCAGGTCGACGACGTTGGTGTCGGCGACAACTTTTTCGACCTTGGGGGCGACTCGATCCGCAGCATTCAGGTGGTGGGAGCCGCTCATCGCCGCGGTCTTCCCCTGACCGTCCGTCACCTCTTCGAACATCTGACGATCGCCGAAATCGGACAGATGATCCACGAAGAGGGGGAGGTTGCCCGCCCGGCATCCCGGCCCGCGCCATTTAGCATGCTCGGCCCGGATGATGCCGATCGGCTGCCGGAGGGCATCGAGGACGCGTACCCGATGACGGCACTCCAGGCCGGCATGGTCTACCACATGGCGTCCGACACGGAGACGATGCCGTACCTCAATATCGACAGCTATCGCGTTCGTGGAGACTTCGACGAGGAAGCCTTCCGCCGGGCAGTGCAGGCCGTGGTGTCGCGGCATCCCGTCCTCCGAACCACATTCGACCTTGTCGGCTACAGCGAGCCCATGCAGATGGTGCACCGTTGGGCGTCCGTCCCGATTGTGGTGGAGGATCTTCGCCACCTATCCGCAGACGTTCGCGAGGCAGCTGTCGATGCGCTGGTCCGGCGCGAACGGCAGACTCCATTCGACCTGAACCGCCCTCCGCTGCTTCGCTTCTTCGTCCAACGACTCAGCGACTCGCAGTTCCAATGGACCATTGTGGAGCATCACGCCATTCTGGACGGCTGGAGCCTGTGGTCGACCATCTCTGAGATCCTGGCGCAATACAGCCGTCTGCTGGCCGGCGAGGACCTACGGATCAGCGCGCCACCAGAGTCCACGTACCGCGACTTCGTGGAACTTGAGCGGCAGGCTGCCGCATCGGTCGAGGCGGAGCGGTTCTGGACGAGCGCGCTGAGCGGATACGCCGGTTGTGCCCTACTGGCCGATCACTGGGCACCAGCCGCACCGGCCTCGGCCCGGTCCGATGTGAAGTATCTGACGCTGACCGCCGGCGCCATCGACCGCTACGGCTGGCATGATCTCCGCCTACCCGAAAAGCTGGCGCAAGGCTTGGAGGAGACGGCGCGCCGCCTGGGCGTCACGCCGAAGAGCATTCTCCTGGCCGCTCACCTGCAGGTGCTGGCCGCACAGTCCGGTCAACGGGACGTTTGCTGCGGACTCACCCTGAACGGCCGTCTCGAGGAACCAGACGCGGCGGAGGTGCGCGGGTTGTTCCTAAACACCGTGCCGTTCAGGCTCTTGCTCGCCGCAGGCTCACGCCGCGATCTGGTGCGCAGGGTTTTCGAGTCGGAGCGGGCGATGATGCCGCACCGTCGGATGCCGCTGTCCCGGATCAATCAGGTGGTCGGGGCCGAGCAGCTCTTCGCGACCAACTTCGTGTACATCAACTTCCATGTCTTGCGCGATTCGTTGACCGATAGCCGGGTCCGGTTGCTCGCGACCGACGAGGACCTGTCGGCCACGCGGCGTCTCGAGCCTGCTGACGTCCCGCTCACCGTCGCGTTCTTCAAGAACCCGCCCACAGGCGAGCTGCTGCTCTACTTGGACTTCGATACCGAGCGGCTGGATCCAGGCCGGGTGAGTGACATCGCCGCCGAGCACATCCGTGCGCTGGAACTCCTCGTCGAGGAGCCCGACGGCACGGTCGAGCAGACCTCCGTGTTGTCGTTGGGGGAGTGGCGGTGGTTGGTGGCTGCGGGTGATGGTGGTGTGGTTGCTGGTCGGGGGGTGTTGTCGAGGTTTGCTGAGCAGGTGGCGCTTCGTCCGGATGGGGTGGCGGTGTGTGGTGAGGGTGGTTCGTTGACGTATGGGCAGTTGGCGGCGCGGGCGGATGCGGTGGCGGTGTGGTTGCGGGCGTCGGGTGTGGGGGTGGAGGACCGGGTTGGGCTGTGTTTGCCGCGGTCGGTGGACATGGTTGTGGCGGTGTTGGGTGTGTGGCGTGCCGGTGCGGCGTATGTGCCGGTGGATCCGGAGTATCCGGCGGCTCGGGTGGAGTTTGTGTTGCGGGATGCGGGTGTGAAGGTGGTGTTGTGTGTCGATGGCACGCGTGGGTGTGTGCCGGTTGGGGATTGGGGTGTGGTGGGGCTGGAGGAGGTTGGTTCGGCGGTTGCCGTGCCTGCGGAGCTGGTCTCGGAGCCGGTGCCGGAGAGTCTGGCGTATGTGATTTATACGTCGGGCTCGACAGGCACCCCCAAGGGCGTCCAAGTCGGCTGGAACTCACTGAACAACCTTGTCGGTGTCGCGGATCGCGTCCTGGACCTGGCCTCTGATGACCGCCTGCTCACGTTCGCCTCTCTCTGCTTTGACGTCTCGGTCGTGGATCTTGTCGGCGCGGTCGCCTCGGGTGCCACCTGCGTCGTCTCGCCGGGCGGCGATCACCGGGTCGGTCCGGGACTCCGGCAAGCACTGCTCGACTTCGAGCCCACCGTTCTATCCTTGCCGCCCAGCGTCCTGGCGCTGCTCGATCCCGCCGACCTCTCCGGGCTACGCCGCGTAGTAGTCGCCGGCGAGGCGCTTCCTCCGGCTCTGGCAGCCTCTTGGCGCCGCGTAGCCGAGGTGGTCAACGCCTACGGTCCAACGGAGGCGACTGTCTACGCGACCAGCTACATGTGCGAGCGAGACGATGCCTGCCCGATCGGGCGGCCGGTGCCCGGTACGACGGCATACGTCCTCGACGGCTTCGGTCAGCCGGCACCCATGGGTGTGCAGGGCGAACTATGCCTCGGCGGTGCCGGAGTAGCCCGGGGATACCTCGGACAGCCTGGCTTGACGGCCGACCGGTTCGTGCCGGATCCCTTCGCAGCTGAGCCCGGTGCGCGGCTCTACCGCAGCGGCGACCTCGCCCGGTGGGGCGAAGACGGCACGCTTGAGTACCTGGGACGAGCCGACCATCAGGTGAAGATCCGGGGGCTACGCGTCGAGCTCGGCGAGGTCGAGGCGCAACTCTACGAGCACCCCTCTGTGCGTGCCTGCGTTGTCGTCGCCCGGCATGAGGAAGCTGGGGGCTCCTACCTGGTCGGGTTCGTCGTGGTGGCGGACGGATCGTTGCAGGCCCAGAATCTGCGGGACTGGCTAGGGGAACGCCTGCCCGTTCATCTGGTCCCGTCGGTCATCACCGTGCTGGACGAGCTGCCGCTCACCCCGAGCGGCAAGGTCGATCGTCGGCGGCTGCCGTCTTCCGGGGCACCGGATCGCGGCGGCTATGTCCCACCGGAGAACGCGCTCGAACAGCGGCTCTGCCGAATTTGGGGCGCTGCGCTTGGGCGTGACCGCGTCGGCAGGCTCGACAACTTCTTCGACCTGGGTGGACATTCGCTGGTCGCCGTACGGATCGCATTCAGCGCTCAGCGCGACCTCGGGCTTCCGATCAAGCCCGCGAGCGTATTGCGCCATCCCACCGTGGCCCGGCTGGCCGAGCACGTCGCCTCGGCGATGACCGCCTCAGGCGGCGCTACCGACGCCAACCCTACCGATATCTGAGGAGATCACAGTGTTCGATGACGCGGACATGACGTACAAGGTCGTGGTCAACGGCGAGGAACAGTACTCCATCTGGCCCAAAGGGCGGGTCACGCCAGCAGGCTGGCGCGAGACCGGGCACAGCGGTGCCAAACAGGATTGTCTCGCGTGGATCGAGGAGGTCTGGACCGACATGCGGCCGCTCAGCCTGCGCCGATGGATGGCCGGCGACGCCGCCGTTGGCACCGACGGGGGCTGATTCATGGCGACGCGGTCGGTAGTTCAGCGCGGTACCTCGCCGCCCGGATCGCTGGAACCGGCAACGTTCTCCGCGGCCCGGATCGGCAACACGCCGTTGGTCGGCGTCCGGCTGCGCGTACGTGGCCACTGGCGCCGGCTATGGCTGAAGCTGGAGCACCGGAACCCGGGCGGGTCGATCAAGGACCGCACGGCCTACGGACTGCTCGTGGCCCTGTTGATGAACGGGCAGTTGCGGCTGGGTCGCACGGTCGTCGAATCGACCTCCGGCAATCTTGGTATCGCTCTGGCATACCTCGCCCGAGAGTGGGGCTTCGTGTTCGTTGCGGTGCTCGACCCGAAGGTTCCACCGGGCGTCGCTGGCCTGCTCGAGCGCCTCGGCGCCCGGCTGGACCGGATCGACGATCCGCGCGGATCGGGTTTCTACCTGCGGCGTCGGCTTGCTCGCGTGCAGGAGTTGCTGTGCGAGGATCCGGACACACTGTGGACGAACCAGTACGGTAGCCCTGCCAACCCGAGGATCCACTTCGAGCAAACGGGCCCGGAGATCCTTCGTCAGTTCGGTGTCGCCCAGCCGGGGGCAGTGTTCGCCGCGGTGTCAACCGGCGGCACCCTCGCGGGCATCGGCCGGTACATGAAGGTCGCTGCCCCGCGCGTGCGCGTAGTGGGCGTCGACATGCTGGGGTCTGCGGCGCTGGGCGGCGCACCCGGCAATTGGCTGCTCAACGGAATCGGCGCCGGCCGAAGGTCCGAGTTCCTTCGACCCACCTACTACGACGACACCTCACTCGTTGGGGATCGCGAAGCGATCGCTGTCTGCCATGTGCTCGGCGAGTACGCGGGCCTGCTGCTCGGGGGCTCCAGCGGAGCCGTCATCGCTGCGTGCACCCGGTACCTCGCTGAGCATCCCGACGTCGGCGACGTGGTCTGCGTATGCCCGGATGGTGCCGATCGTTATTACGAAACAATCTACGACAGCGAATGGTTGGCGGCTCGCAGCGTCGACGTCACGCGAGCCGCCGACCGGCTCTACTTCGACGAACTCGAAGTCCTGGGGGAGAAATGATCAAAGACGATGAGTTGTTATACCTCAGCCTGACGGCCGTCATCGAGGCATGCGTGGAGCTGGACCCGGTGGCCACCGTGTACGACACCCTTGTGCTCCATGCGCGCGACGAGGTGCGGATGCCGGACGAGGCGTATCTCGGCTGGCGAACCCCGGATGGCGCGGCGGCCCGCAGCCTCAACATGCCAGCGCATCTCGGGGGAGAAATCCAGGCATTGGGCACGAAGATCATCAACTCGAACCCCGACAATATCAAGCGCGACATGCCGCGGGCATCGGGACTTACCGTGCTGTTCGACCCGGCGACTGCTCGGCCTCTGTGCGTGATGGAAGCAACGCACATCAGCGCCCTCCGAACTGCCGCCGTATCGTTTGTTGCGGCGCGTGCAGTGTGGGCCTCCGAACCGCAGACAGTTGCGGTCTTTGGGGCAGGTCCGATCGCCCGGACACACATCGAGCTCCTCGTTCCACGCGCCCCGCGTATCAAGCAGCTCTTCCTGTACGACCTCGACCGCGGCCGCACCGAGGCCCTCGCGAGAGACCTGGCACCCCTCTCGGTGGGGCGCGACCTCACTATCACCGTCGTGACGGAACCGGTTGCGGCACTGGCGGCGGCAACCCTGGTCATCGCGGCGACGAGCACGACGACGCCCTACATCGGCGCGGCGCACCTCAAGCCGGGGACCGTGGTGGTCAACGTCTCTCTCGATGACGTCGACGCCGGGCTGATGCTCTCTGCGGACCGGCTTTACGTCGACGACTGGGGACTCATCTGCGCCGATCAGCACCGTCTGCTCGGACGGATGGCGCGGGACGGACGAATCAGCGGCCCCGGCACGACGGCGCTCGCGAACGGTCGAGCGGTGGACGGCACAATCGGGCAACTCCTGCTCGGCACGTGCCCGTCACCCGCCGGCGTGGCGGATAGCGTGGTGATCAATCCCTTCGGAATGGCCATCCACGACATTTCCCTCGCGCGGCAGGTCTACTCCGTCGCGATTCAGCGCGGACTCGGCCATCGGCTTCCGCGGTAGTGAGGAACGTGGAGCCTCGCACCATTTGTTGTGCCACCGCCAACTGGGAGACCTCCGCGACGAGCGGTTGGCCCCGTTGCCCCATCGGACCCCTGCTGCGACAGACGAGGTGGTGAGGCGCTGGACCCACGGAGAAATCGAGTGATGGGAAGCCCATCGGCGACATTGCACATCCCCGATATCCAAGGACAGTGAGGATTTGAACATGTCCCACCTGGTGATCAACGGCTCCGATCTCACGCTGGACAAGGTTTACGCGGTCGCGGTTTCCCGGCAGCCAGTCGAGATTGCCGGTGCGTGCATGGCTCAGGTGCGCAGCGCACACGACCGAGTCCAGCAGTGGGGCCGGGAGGGCCATCCGATCTACGGCGTCAACACCGGCTTCGGCGAGCTTGCGCACGTGGCTGTTGCCCAGAACAAGAAGACCGATCTGCAGGTGTATCTGCTGCGCAACCACGCATCCGGTGCTGGCCCCCGGCTCAGTGACGAAGCCACCAGGGCGGTGCTGCTGGCCCGGGTGAACTGCCTCGCTCGTGGCTACTCGGGCGCCAGTGAGGGCGCGGTGCGGATGCTGGTCGAGTTCCTCAATCGCGGCATTCATCCGGTGATTCCCGAGCAGGGCTCGCTCGGCGCGAGTGGAGACATCTCGCCGCTCTGTCATATGGCGCTTCCAATGATCGGTGAGGGCACCGTGGTGTACAACGGAGCCGAGAGGCCTGCCGCGGAGGTGCTCGCGGCCGAGGACATTGAGCCACTGACGCTGGGATTCAAGGAAGGCCTCGCACTGATCAACGGCACCTCCGCCTCCACCGGTACGGCGGTCCTCGCGATCCACCGCGCCGAACGGCTGCTGGCCCAGGCCGTCTTCCTGTCGTCCGTGTTCGTGCAGGTGCTGCGCGGTAGCAGCCGGGCGTTCGAGGCGCGAGGCCATGAGCTGAAGGGGCATCCGGGTCAGATTCGCGTCGCCGCTGCCCTGAGCGACCTGATTTCGGGTAGCAAGCTGGTCCGCGAGCACGCGGACCTGATGCGTGACATCAGTGAGCGCGCCAGCGGTGCGGCGGTGGAGGACGTCGGCGTCTACATCCAGTCGGCCTACTCGCTGCGCTGTGTTCCGCAGATCCTGGGGCCTGTCCTGGACACTCTCCGCTTCGGCCGACGTGTCGTCGAGCAGGAACTGAACTCGTGCAACGACAACCCTCTGATCTTCGACACCCCCGAGGAGACCTTCCACGGCGGCAATTTCCACGGCCAGTACCTCGCGATGGCGGCGGACTTCGTCGGCATCGCGCTCGGCGAGATGGGCGTTCTCACCGAGCGTCAGATCAACCGGCTGATCGACCCCCACCTGAACGGGGACCTGCCCGACTTCCTGGCCGCCGGAGACTCCGGCCTGTCTTCAGGTCTCAGCGGGACGCAGTACCTGGCCACCAGCATCGCCTCGGAGAACCTGGACCTCGTGGCACCGGCATCTGTGAAGTCACTGTCGTCCAATGCCGGGAACCAGGACGTGGTCAGCATGAGCCTGAATTCGACCCGGAAGGCACTGCGGCTGTGCGACAACGTCGCCAGCATCCTGGCTGTGTACGGTGCCTGCCTCTTCCAGGCGGCCACCGTCGTCGGTGTCGACCAGCTCAGCGATTCCGCCCAGGAGTGGCACCACCTTCTCGGTAAGTCGGTGTGCCTCTACCAGGACGAGTTTCCCGTGAAGGGCATGGTGGACGGGGTGCGCAGCTTCGCCGAAAGCCCTGAGGCGGTAGACTTCTTCACCAACGCGGCAACACTCGCGCCCTGACAGCCGTGTAGGCCGCCGGATGCCAGAGTCGGTCGCAGTTCGTCGATGGCGGCGCAGCTTTCGAATCGGTTGCGGCTCTCCTACTGGTGCTCCGACCACGAACGTCCACGGTTGGATGACACGCCGCTTAGCTTTCGGGCCGGGCGGCGTGTCTGCCGTCCGGCTGATTCCCACCCGGGCGTCGGTCGCCCGGTTGGGCCAACGGGTGCGACTGGCCGGTCATTGCAGCGAGGGCTGCTGCGACTGCCTGGAGGTCTGCCTTGATGTATGTGGTAGTTGCTGGTCCGGTGGTGTCGGTGTGGCCGGCGTAGGCGCGGGCGATGCCGTAGCCGAAGTGCCGTTCGACCCAGGTGAGGGTGGTGTGGCGCAGCCAGTGGGTGCTGATGCCGTGCGCGGTGACCCAGGGCAGATGCTGGCCGATGCGGTGCCAGAGGTGGTCGTAGCGGCGGCTGGTCAGGGCTTTGCCGTTGAGGTAGCGCAGCAACGCGTCGGCAGGTTGGACCGCGCCGCGGACTGCGGCGTGCTGGGTGAGGCCGGCGGCGAGGTCGAGGGTGATCGGTTGCCAGCGGACGGTGCCGCCCTTCTCTCGCAGCAGGACGAGTCCCCGTGTTGCGTCGAGGTCCTGGAGTCGTAGGCCGAGGGCGCCGCCGCGTCGGCAGGCGGTTTCGGTGTGCAGACGGAGCAGGAGTGCGTCGAGGATGGTGTCGTTGCCGCTGGTGCGGGCGGCCAGGTTGATCTCGGTGAGCTCGTCCGCTGTCAACGCCCGCCGGGTGCTGGGCAGCCGTCGAGGCTTGCCGACGCGGTGTGCTGGGCTGTCGGTGGCTTGGATGAGGCCGTCGGCGATGGCGCGGTTGTAGAAGGCGCGGGCGGCGGCGACGAACAGTTCCCCGGCGTGGCGGCCGTCGCGGCTGTTGCGCCGGACGTGGGCGTGGTCGGTGATCTGTTGTCGCAGGGCCTGGATGTCGCTGGCGGTGACCGTGTCGATGGCCCAGCCGGCCCAGGTCGTGGCCATGCGTTGCCAGTAGCTGCGGTAGGTGCGTAGCGCGCCGGGCCCGGCGGCTGCGAGGACCTGAGGGAGGTATGCGTCGAACGTCGGTCTCGCTGGTTGGGCGTCGTGTTGCAGGTCGGCGAGGGTGACACCGAGTTCGGCCAGCAGTGTCCACGCCTGCGCGATTCGTGCCGGGTCAGCGGCCATGGCCGCCGGCTGTCAGACGGGTGTAGAGGTCCGCGAGCAGTCGTGCCACCATCGCTGCGGGGTGGACGATCAGGAGGTCGTGGGTGTGCTCGGCGGCGAGGACGACGAGATCCCCGGTGTCGATGGCGCACATCTGCCGCACTGCGACGGGCAGAGCGAGGTCGCCGCGAGCACCGACCAGGGGTCGGCCGTCGGATGCTGGCCAGATGAGGATCGCGCCGTCGATGACGTCGACACGCAGGCGGTGGCCGGGACGCCATCCGAGCAGGCCGAGCAGCGATCGGGCCGACACCCGGCCAGAGTGGTCCAGCCGGGCGATGTCCAGCGTCGGCACGACTGGCTCGGCTTGCTCGGCCCCGGACGACAGGGTTGGCAACGTCGGCAGCGGTGCAGGTTCCGGCCGGGGACGGGGGAGTGGCGTGGGGATCAGCGCGGCGATCATCTGCTCGGTGGCGGCCGGGACGCTGCGTTGCATGCCGGTCATCATCGCCGCCCTGCCAGGGGCCGTGACGTGCATAAACCCGACCGGGTGGTCACCCGCTCGGGTCAGTCGGCGTGCCCGCCGTCGTGTGTGCTGGATGCTGATCTTGGTGAAATTCCACCAAGGGTGGTGTCGAAGGGGGGAATTGAACCTCCACCCATAGCACCCCTGCAAGAAACAGGGGTTCATGCTTTTAATGCTATCGACACCGAGTCATTCCTTCAAGCCCGATCGTGTGCTTTCGCTTGCGTCATCGTAAACAGTCGGATGCAGGGACCGGTGTCGGCATGGTATTACTCGTTGCTGTGCGTGCCGCTACGGGATGTAGTTGCATCGCGGCGGTAGGCGGTCGACGACGAACGCGACGCTGTGCCGTGCGCGGGTGACCGCGACGTAGAGCCGGTCGGGTGCCTTGAGTGGCCTGGGGTCTGCGGTCCTCAGCTACGCGAGCATCGGCTTGGTGGGGAAGATGAGGACCCGGTCGTAGGTGCAATGCCACGTAGCTACAGTTGATCAAGGTTGCGTGCTGGGAGTTTGTGGGTTGCTCGGTGTGGCGGCGTGACGAGGCCGTGGTGGGCCTGTTTGATGGCCAGCCATGGAATTGGGATCGGTGGTCACGCCGGATCAGGTGTCGTTGGGTGTGCTGATCTCGTCGGTGTTAGGCCAGTAGTTGAGGGCTACTACCTCACCCGATCCCTGTGTCACATGGTCAACGAGGTCGTACAAAGTCCAGAAGACCCTCATCTCCCGCGGCCTCCTCAGGTAGTACCGGGCATAGTTGGTCAGCCGGCGTCCCGGCCGTCCATGAGGCAGTCGATGGCGGCCGGATTCAAGAGGTTGATGCGCGCGTAACCTGGGTAGCCCGTGCCGCCGTAACAGGACATGTCCATTGCGAGAAAGCGATCCGCGGGCACCGTCGGCCTGGCGAAGAGAAAGTAGCCGCAGGAGGGCTCGACTGCCTGAGTGACCGCGCGAGCCGACCAGAGCCGTCGGTACCGGTCCTGTGCGAACGTCATCAACGGCAGGGCGCCTTCGTCGCTGGCGAGCACCTGCACCGCCCGATGGGCGAACCTCCTGTCGGCCAGTCCTGGCGCGCCGTGCAGTCGTCCGTGCAGCTCCGTGAAGTCCATATAGTGCCGCTCCGGCACGATCGCGTATGCGAAGCGGAATCCGTGTAGCCCGAGAGTCTTCGTCGGGCAGATCAGCCGGAAGGTCAGGTCGGGATCAAGCCGCGACGTCATTTCGGGTCGTCGACCGTGCCAATCCATGTGCTGGAAGGTGCCGTCGACGATGACGGTGGAACCTGTCTTGTTCTGCCAGTCGGCGATGACGTCGACAGTCCCGGCACGCACAGGGATTCCGGCGAACCACACCGGATCCGTAAGCCACAACAGACTGCGCCCGGTGGGCAAGGCCAGGTCGACCTCTTCGGCGAAGTCCACATCGGAGGCGACCCGGCGGACGGAGAACCCCAGGGTTCTCATCCACCAGGCCGCGTTGTAGTAGACAGGGGGCAGATACGCCACCTCCCGAACGCCCTTGAGGTACTGGAACATCAGGAGCGTTGTCAGGAAACTCGTGGAGCCAGCGCCGGGTAGGCACTGTCGCGCCGTCACGTCGACCTCACCGTACTTTAGGTTGTGCAGTTCCGCGATCTGCGTGGACAGCTCGGGGTCCTCGTCCATGTGACTGTAGGCCGACAATGAGCCAAGTTGGTGAACGGGCATGTCTGCGAACTCACCGAGAAAGTGATGGATGAACGGATGCTCTCCGTTCCAGTCCGACACGAACGGCCGGTCCGGCTCGGCTAGTAACTTCGAGCCGAGGCGGTCGTGCGCATCCAGTTCCGAGTAGAGCAGGCGCCGATCGTCGACCGGGTCCGTATCCGCCGGCAGCGGCATGCGACCTCTCCTTGGTTAAATATGCGGTGATCGAGTCATGCGGTGTCGTCGGACACCTGAGCCGCGGGTGCTATAGCCTTCGCTATCACCGACTTGGCCGCCATCCATCGCCCTGGGCACGTGGTCAGGTCCTGCGCCATGTCGAGCGGTGCGGGAGACGTGCGCGGTGAATGTGCCTGCGCTCTCATCGAGCTTGACCTCGGCTGCTTCGGATCCAGTTTGGTGAGATGGCGCCCCTCGGTCGACGAGCTGCAATACGCCGAGGGAAGGTGTACGGGTTCCGCGTCGATGTCGTTGCTTGTGAAGCGTTCCGATCGAGCCGCGGCCGCGGCGCGGTAGCCATGGCAGACGATGCGTCGCAGCACCGCAGGCGGCGCACTAACCTTGTCCGGGCCGGTCGGTTAGCCCATCAGGTCACCTCCCGGCATGCTGACCCGGCCGGCGACCGTTTCGCTGTCGAGCGTGAGGCGGACTGCACGGAGCAGCGCACGGACCTTGACCAGCGTTTCGTCGATCTCGGCCTGGGGGTCGGACAGCGCTGTGATGGCGCCGCCCGTGCCGGCCGTCAGCCGGCCGGGCTCGACAATGAAGGTCCTGATCACCATGCTCAGGTCGAGTCCGCCGTCGAATGAGAGGAATCCACTGGCGCCCGAGTAGATCCCGCGCGCTGCCCCCTCGAGGTCGTCGATGATGGACATGGTCCGCTCCTTGGGTGCGCCGGTCATGGAGCCACCCGGGAACGTCGCCTGGACACAGCCGATCGCTGAACGGCCGTCGGCTACATCGGCGCACACGACCGAGATCATCTGATGCACGTGCTCGTATGTCTGGACTCGGTATAGATCCTCGACCCGCACGGTGCCCGGCTTGGCGATCAGGCCGAGATCGTTGCGGACCAGGTCGGTGATCATCAGGTTCTCCGCGCGATCTTTGACGCTGGTCCGAAGGTCCTCGCGGAGGTGCTCGTCCTCGTCCGGGGTGGAGCCTCGTCGACGGGTTCCCTTCATCGGCTTCGACCTCACCGACCCGTCGTGGATCGTGAGGAACCGCTCGGGTGAGGCCCCAACGATTGCGAGGGTCTTTGTGCGGAAGAAGGTACTGAACGGTGCTGGACTCGTCTGCCTCAGGATGCGGAACAGGGTGAGTGGATCTACGTCCGCATCGATCGTGAGGTGATTTGTCAGGCAGACCTCGTAGGTCTCGCCGTCGCGGATGTGTTCCTGGCATGCGGCGATCATGTGGGAGTAGGTGGCAAGGTCGTGGCGCAGCACGACGTCGGGCCCGCATTCCGGTTCAGCGCCCAGGTCCGGCATGGGCTCTTCCGGGAGCCGATCGAGACGATCGGACGCGGACCGCCGCCACGCTGCGGCCTCTGGCGCCGTCATGTCGTCTTCCAGTGTGGCGAGCCAGGCAGTGGACGCCGAATGGTCGATGATGAGCATCCGGTCGGCGAGTACAAAGAACGCATCCGGATAGGGGGAGGTGTGGCGTTGGGCACCAGTCGTGAGCGACTTGAGTTCATAACCGAACCAGCCCACGTAGCCGAGGTTGAGCGGCGCAGGGGCGTCCACTGCGAGTCGGTGGGCGGCGAGCCGTGGGTTGAGGTAGTCGAAGATGGTCGCCGCCTCGGTTCGCTGGCCGTCGGGCCGGCTCACGGTCACGCTTGCTCGGCCCAGGTCATACTCGACCGTCTCGGAATGTGGGCCGCCGGAGCCACCGACATAGGTGTAGGCGTTGTCCTCCGAGTCGACGCCCAAGGTGTCGATCCAGAACGCGACGTCCTGTTCGCCGAAGAGGGCGCTGATCGCCGCCGCCGGGTCGGGTACGCTCTCCAGTCGCTGCCAGGAGACGCGGAGCTGGCCGCTTGACTCGCCCACCTGGGCCTGCGCGACCGGTCTGCGGGCACCGCCCGGTCGCCTCCGGCGAGGATCGCCGCCGGTGAGCCGCAGGAAGTTTGCCAGGAGTTCTGCTCCGAACTCTGTGCTGATCGATTCTGGGTGGAATTGGACTCCCCAGGCGGGCCATCGTTCGTGACGCACGGCCATGACGACATCGTCATCGGACCGGGCCGTGCAGGTGATGGCCGGCGGAAGGTCCACCGCTGCGAGAGAGTGGTAGCGGACTGCCCGGAAAGGGCTCGGGAGTCCCTCGAAGAGCTCACTTCCGTCATGGCGGATCCAGGAAGCACGGCCGTGCATCGGCTCCGGGGCTCGGACTATCCGGCCGCCGGAGACGACGCAGAGGCCCTGGTGGCCCAGACACACACCGAGGAGCGGGCGCAGCTGGTCCCGGACGGCGATCAGGCTGAGGCCGAAGTCCCCCGCCCGGTCGGGCCGCCCGGGGCCTGGGGAGATCACGATCCGGTCGATGTGGTCGAAGTCGAGTCGGTGCCAGGCTGCCAGGTCGTCGTTGCGGACGACGAGCGTTTCGCCCTGAAAGTTGGCCAGCAGCTGGTAGAGGTTATACGTGAATGAGTCGTGGTTGTCGATCAGAAGCGTGGTCACGCTCGGCCTCCCAGGATCGTCGCGACCGCTGCGCCGATGCGGTCCGGATCGTCCTGAGTGGTGCTCACCTCGATGACGAGTCGTTCGCCGCCGGTGTGCACATAGGCCGTAACCACCGATGGTGAGACCTCCCGCCGCCACATCGAGAGTTCGCGCCATGCGCGCACGCTTGACGTGCGCATCATCCATTCGTCTTCCGGCAGGTCCGACTCGGTGACCAGGAGGAGCCGGAACAGCTCCTCATCGGGTGGACAGCGCACTGCCTCGCGGATTCCGGCCTCACCGATGTGGCCGTTTTCCCGCGCCATGTTGATCGCCGTTTGGATGGAGGCGGCCGCGTCCTGGTCTGTGGTGAAGTCGAAGCGCAGCGGCGCCTCGAGTGTGGCCTGGCCGGCCATCCGTAGACTGCCGGGTATCGTGGCCGGGCGAAGCCCGACCCGCACGCCGATCGGCTCGTGTTCCGGGAGGTCCAGGACCTCCTGGAATGCCCGGCCCGCGAGCGCCAAGACGCTCGAGTTCAGGGTGGTCCTCGGATCTACGTGTTTGGTGAACTGCTCCAGGCGACCTGCCGGTTTCGGGGCGGACCTGCGCCGGTCCAGGACAGGACCCAGCTGGTTGAACCGGAACGTCGAGGTACCGGCCAGGTAGTGGGCCCACACCGCCGCGCTGTCTCCCGCCCGCGACGCCGACCATCTCCGGAACTCGTCGATCGAGGCCCCGAATGCGGGCGGTGGCAACAGGCCAGCGTCGTCGGCCATGTAAGCGTCCTGGATCGACCGCATCAGCGTGGCCGTCGACCAGCCGTCGAGGATCGCATTGTGCCAGCTGGCGACGATGGCGGTCGCCGCGGGCGCGCGCACGAGCCAGCAACGATAAAGCAGGTCGCCGGGGCCGAATCCCCGTGCGAGATCTGATGCGAGGATCTTGCGCGCGGCGGGGTCCAGATCGGACACGGACGGCACGTCCACGGCGTGGATCGGTGGCCCGACTGGGTCTGCCGCTAGGGTCCATTCTGGGCTGGCCGCCCATCGGGTGTTCACCACTCCGGTCGTGCGACCGACGTGGGCGACGGCCCGGGCGAACCGGGCGACATCGAGATATGTAGCGACCACGATAATGCTCTGCTCGTGCATGGGCTGGCGACCGAGACGATGCTTCTCCGTCCGTTGCAGTAGGCTGCGCTCCAGAGCCGATGTGGCGGTGACGGTCATGGCATCCGATGTTGCCGGCCCGGCGAGCCGGGCCGCGAGCCCACGCGGTGTTCGCCGCTGGAAGATGTCCGAGACGGAGACGGGTAGACCGGCTTCGGACAGTGCCACCGCAAGACGCATGAGGTCGAGCGAACCCACGTCCAGGCCGGTGAGATCGGTGTCCGACTCGAGGTCGGGCATGGCGAGCGCGCGGGCGCAGACGGCGACGACGGTTCGGGTCTCGCCGTCGCCGGCCCCGCCGACCGCCCGTGGTGCGGCAGCGCCCAGGTCGACGCCGGGCTGCACGAACGTTCGCGTGGGCGCGGCGAGCGCCTGCATGATGTGGTCGGTCAGCGGCGGACCGACATCGGGAACGCGGGCGGGGTCGGCGTGAATGTGGAGACTGGCGTCCTCGTCTAGCACGAGATCCAGGCTCACCGCGAACTCGGTCGCCTCGAAGGCAGACAGGATCTGCCAACGGTGGCGTTCCGCCGTGTCCGGTGGGATCGGCCTGTGCACGGTCAGCAGCACATCGGGCATACCAGCGACGCCGGCGGCGCGGAGTGGTCTGAGGAGATCGGTCAAGGAGACCGGTCGACGCCCGGCCACCGCGCCGCGGCCGAGGTGGATGACACGGACGAGTTCCCGGAAGGTCAATGCGCCGCCCGGATGCCAGGTGGCGGCAACGCCGCTGAACATGCCAGGCACCCCGTGCCGGCGGGGCGGGCGCAGATCCTCGGCCGTCAGCAGGAATCCGCCTGCCGGGACGGCGGCGGCGAGGGCGCTCACACAGGCAGCGATCGCGACCACCGCAGCGGTTGAGCCCGCGTCCGCGGCGATCCTCACCAGAGCCGCGCCATCCAGGCTGTGCGTCGTCGTCGCGATCGCGTCCGAGCGCCGTCCTGGAAAGCCGCATAGGTCGCGTGGGGGCGAGCCGAGCGACTGGGGGAGCTCGATTGGCACGAGCGTCTGCAGTTCGCGCGTCACGTCGACGAGCGGCACCGGCGCCGACGATCGGACCTCGTCGCCCTCGCAGAGTTGGCGCAACTCATTAAGGAGAGTCGTAACCGCCGGGCCGTCAAGCAGTTCGTGGAGCCAGGTCAGTGTGAGCACCGTATGCCTGTCGGCGTTGAGCAGACCGAGCGCGGCGGGCGCACCGGCGAGGACCTGGTCGGCGAGACGACTGTCAAGGTCCCGCAGTATGCGCTGCTGTTGCCGGTCGTCGACCCCGCTCACGTTTAGGCCTTCGAAGTTCGTGACCTTGGGTTCGTCGTCCACGACGAGGAGCCAGCTTCCGTTGTGTTCGACGAGCCGGCTGCGAAGAGCCTGCCATCTTCGATGCAACGTGCTCCAGGCGGCGGCAACGCCGTGGGGCTCGAGTGCCGGTGTCACGCGGTACGTCCGGGAGTCGACATAGCGTCGGCTTCGTGGGTCCGCTGTTCTCAGCCGGGCGATGGCCACCTGCAACGGCAGGGCGGGGAGGACCGCCTCGATGGTCACCGTTGCTCCAGATCGAGTTGGGTCAGCAGCCCGGCGAGTTCTTTGGCGTCCATGTCCAGGAGATCGAGCCCCGCGGGGACCTCCGATCGGGCCCCGTCGAGCAGGTCGAGGATCGCCGCCCGAAGTGCGGCGGCGTCCACGTCCCAGGCGCGGTCGCCCTGCTGTCGCACCGTCAGTGTTACGTGGGTCGTGTGTGCGGTCGTCGTCATGTCGACGACCACGGGTGTCGGCATACTGCGGGCGTTGAGCTGCGGTACTTCGAGCAGGTCATGGACTTCTTGGACATGTGCGAGTGCTAGCGCGGAGATGCCGGCCCTGGCGGTGTTGACCATGATGTCGGCGCTGCCCCATCCGCTCGTGTCGGCCGCGGCGCCGAGCGCGAGCGCGCACGAGCGCACGAGCTCCCTGTCGTCGCCGCTGACGTCCAGGTCGGTGGCGGCCAGGCCGACGTAGCACCCGACGCCCGTGGGCGCTGGCCGCGGGCCCGTCCTAGGGCCGAACCGCAGGTCGCGCTCGACTACCACGCGGGCCGTTGTTCGTCGCGCATGGGCGCTCCAGCCGCGAGCGACGACGGCGACGACGGCGGCTTCGACCGTGGCCGTGTCGGTTCCAGGCCGTGAAGGAATCTCCAGGCGGTGGATCGCTGAGGTGGCGTCGGCCTCACGCGACGGCGGGATCGTCACCGGTTCGTCGCCGGTGGCGCAGTGTGTCAGGTATCCCCATTCCGGGCTGGCGGGGCTCCCCCCGTCGAGGACATGATCGAGGTCACCGAGCAAGGCGGTCCAGCTCGAGCTGTCGACCACTGCGTGATGAGCGACCAGGGCCACCCTGGTGCGGCCGGGCAGGGCAGTGGAGGCCCACGCGACAAGTCGATCTTCACAGAGCTGCTCGATCGCGCGTTGCGTCAGCTCTTCCGGGGCTGTGCCCGTTGCGTGGAGCCAGATGTCGTCACCCGCTGTTGGGTCCAGCAGCCACCGTCCGTCGTGAAGTCCGATCCGTCCACGCAGGACCGGATGGGCGTCGAGAACCCGCGTGATCGCGTCGGTCATCTCCTGCTCGGAGACGGCTGCCTCGAAGGTCACGCCTTGGAGGAACGTGGGTCCGTCGGAGCCGAGATGCCACTGGACCACTGCGGGCAGTGGGACGCTCCGGTCTGGCGCGGGTTGCGGGTGGTCGACGAGAAGGTCGATGAACGCATCCAGCGACTGTGCGGTGTAGAGTGCTGAAATTTCGGCTTGAACGCCGTGCCGCCGAAGCCGGGTGATGACCTCGATCGCCCGCAGGGAATCTCCGCCAAGGCCGAAGAAGTTGTCGGTTCCTGCCACGGCGCCGGTTCTCAGGACGTCGGCCCACGTCGCCCGCACGAGCTCATGGGTCGCTGCTGGGATCGAGGTAGTGGAGTGGTCCAGCGCGAGCAGAGCGTCGCGGTCGATCTTTGCGTTCGCGGTCAGCGGAAGGCTGTCGACGATGACGACGCGAGGGACCATGAACGCGGGCAGCTGTGCGAACAGCCCCTCGCGCAGCACGGCCGCCGTGAGCGAGCGGTGGCCCGTGACGAATGCGACCAGTCGCGTTCCGGCTCCTCGACCTGAGGCGATGACAGCCGCCGAGGTCACACCATCGACGGACGCGCACGCACTTTCGATCTCGCCGAGCTCGATACGCCGCCCTCCGACCTTGACCTGCTGATCGCGACGGCCTTGGAAGACGAAGCGGTCGTGCTCGATTCTGCAGACATCGCCGGTCAGATACGTCCGCCCTGAGGAGCTGTCGTGGTCGGCGTGAAAGGCACCCCGGGCGTCCGGTTCGAGGTATCCGTTGCCGACGGCGAGGCCGCCAACCAGCAGCTCACCGTTGAGGCCTCGGGGTCGCATCCGGCCCCACCTGTCCACGACGAGCAGCTCGGCGTTGGCGACAGGGAGCCCAATGGGAACGACGACGCTCGCATCGTCCACCGTGCCGACGTGCAGCGCCACGTCGTCGCTGGCCTCGGCCGGGCCGTATGCGTTGACCAACGTCGCCCCGGGAAACATCCGCACCAATCTCTTCGCGAGACTCGTCGGGAATGCCTCGCCGGTGACATACAGGACCCGTATGGCCGGGTCCGTTCGCTCGGCGTTGGTGGCGGCGAGGTGATGCCACATTTCGAGATAGGAGGGCACTGCCTGCAGCACCGTGACGCCGGCGGCAGCGCACACTCTGGCCAGCTCGAGCGGATCCCGCAGTTCCTCCTGGCTGATGAGCCGCAGGCGCCCGCCCAGGACCAGCGGCGCCAAGATCTGCCAGATGTGTACGTCGAAGCTGAGAGGCGCCAGCTGCCCGAACACGTCAGTCGCCGAAAGATCACCGATCCGGATCATCTCGTCGAGATGGTTGATCATGCCGGCGACATGGATCTCGGCTGCCTTCGGGCGACCTGTCGAGCCGGAAGTGAAGACGATGTAGGCCGGGTCTCGGGGAGAACTGGGTTGATGGATCGGGCCCGACTCGCCCATGATCGTGCCCGAGGAGAGCTCGAGCATGACCGGCGGCGTTCCCATGCCCGCGAACCCGTCCGCCGGGCCGTCCACCAGCAGCACCCGGGCCGCGACGAGATCGAGCATGGTCGTGACCCGCGGCGGCGGGTTGTTACGGTCGATTGGAACATAGACGCAGCCCACTGCCCAGGTCGCCAGCATCGCGGCGACAAGGTCGAAGCTCCGCTCAAGGTGCACGGCGATGCGGTCGCCGGGAACGACACCAACGGCCTTCAGCATCGCGCCGATGCCGTCGACGCGGTCCGCGAGATGTCGGTACGTATAGGTGCACGACGACGTTTCAACCGCGATGTCATCCGCGCGGCCGGTCACGTGGGCGAGCACCCGGTCAACGACGGACCGCTGGTCGACCGCACGGTCAGGTCCCGATCCGAAGGCACGTAACGCTGCCGCCTCTCCGGGTTCCAGCAGTGGCACGTCCCGGAGCTGGGCCTCGGGGTCGTCGACCCAGGCCTGGGCGAAGCGGCAGAACAGGTCATGCAGGAGCTCCGCCTTTGCCGAGTCACGTCCGCGGACCTGCCAGCAGAGCTCCAGGTGATCGTCGTCCGCTATCGCTGAGAGGCTCACGTCGTACTGCGGCGCGACAACGCATTGGGCAGCGGGCGTGATGGTCAGTCCGGCCGCGGCCGCCGCGGCGGGTGGGACCCACGCCGTCATGACATTGAACTCGTAGTCGGTCAGCCACGACGAGCCGTCGGCTCGACGGCCCAGCCCGACGCGCCGGGCCAGCCCCACCACGCCGACGCTCCGATGGCGGTAGGCCATGAGGAACTCCTCGCGAAGTACGGAGCCCATTTCGCGGAGTGTTTGGTCGCCAGCGATCGTGCTGCGGACCGCGATTGAGCTCACCCCCATGCCCCAGGCGGCCCGGTCCGCGCGGCTGCGGATGTCGACCGGGGTGATCAGGACCAGGTCGTCGCTGTCCGACCAAGCGTGGGCGACGGTGGCATATAGCGTGAACAGGCAGTGGCTCAGCGAGAACGCCGCTGCGCGGGCGGTCGACCGCAGTGCCCTGGCGAGGTTGGCATCGACGGTGCGCTGCACCACGGTTACGGACCCGGCGTCCGGCTCTGGGCCGTCGAATGGCCTGTTCTGTTCAACACCGGCCAGGGACAACTCATACTGTCGCGACGCGGTCTCCGTGGGCGGCGCCGTGCCTGTGAGCCGCTTCGATGGAGGGGTCACGGGTTGGCCGCAGTAGGTGCTGAGCACGCCGCTGACGATGGCGTCGACCGAAGCACCGTCGAGGGCAAGGTGATGACCGACCGCGGTCAGCCACACGTCCGACGAGCATCGCTGCACCAGGAACCGTAGCCCGGGTTCGGTGTCCAAGGAGAACGATCGGCCGCAGAACCGCACCCGCCGAGCCTCCGCCGCCATGAGTCCCTGGTCCGAGAGATCCTCGATGGTCGCCTCCACCGGGCCTGGGGCGACCTCGTGGATCTCGAGCCGTCGACCTTCGGTCGCGTACCGCACGTGCAGGGCCGCCAGGGTGGAGGTGAACCGGTGAATGGCGTCGACGAGCCCGGCGACGTCCACGGGACCAGCGATCCGGACGGACCGGCAGATGTGGAACTCCGGCCCGCCGCCGACCTGAAGCGCGTGCCACACCGCCAGTTGGCCCGGGGTGGGCTCCACGGTGGCTACCACGGCTGGTCCACCCGTTCGATCAGCGCGCGCGCTGCCAGAAGGAATCGGCCTTCGCCCTCCTCGGTGCGGACGCCGGGCGACGTCGTCATGACCTGATCCCGGTAAGTGTTCCACGCCGTCGACCCGCCCTGCGCGAGTTCGAGCGCTGCAGCGGCGAACAGCGATCGCGCATGCGCCGCGTAGGGATTCATCGACTGGATCTCGGCGTAGGTCTCCGGGCCTGCGCGCAGCATTCTGGAGACCATAGCCTCGAGCAGCTGGTACGGCGGCGGGGCTGCCCGGTCCGGCGGATCAGAGGGAGCTTCGAGGAAGCGCGACGCGTGGCCGAACGCGAGGAGTGCGGCGTGGGCGAGGGCCTGCCATCGGGCGCAGAGCCGGTCATGCTCGCCGGCGTCCGCGAGCCGCAACACTGTGAGGCCGGCCCCCCGCAGCGCGCTGAGCACGTCAGGACAGCCCGACCCGGTCCGGTAGGTGACCGCGAGACAGACGGGGTTGGCGGGTGCGATGTTGCGCCCGAACATGGGGTTGAGGCCGATGGCTGCGCACCTCGGGTCCAGCCGCGCGACGAGCTCCGAATAGCTTGTCTTCGATGAGAGGAGGTCGATCACCACCGCATGCGGGGCGCATTGGACAAGCAACTGTTCGGCTGCCCGGTGAGTGACGTCGGACGGGGTCGCCAACACGATGAGGTCTGCTGCCGAGACCGCCGTCATCAGCTCGGGCGTGAGGGCCAGCACATCGCCGACCACGCCTGACGCCTCAACATCCTTGAGGTCGACCCTCGTGGTGCTGATGCCGGCTCGGTCGAGCCACTCGCACGTGATGCCTCCGGCTGTGCCCATGGCGCCGAAGACGATCGCGGTGGTGCCCTGGACCCGCGGGGCGAACGCCTGGGACTCCAGTCGGCACGCCTCACGAATGATCAGCTCGAACAGTTCCCGGGCGAACGTGGCCGACAGGCCGGCATCGGTCGCACCGGCCTCCGCCCGGTCCAGGACCTTCGAGACCTGATCCGGCTGCATGACTGACAGCCCGGTCCGCCCCTTGAGATGCGCCACCTCCAGGACCAGTTCGAGACGGCGGGCAAGGTGACCGACGATCTCGCGGTCCTCGGCTGCGATGAGTCCGCGTAATTCGTCCAGCGATCGCATCTCAGGCATTCCTCTCATCTCGTGCCGGTGCATCACAGTCCGCTGCCTGACAGGACCTCGAACCGGCTCCCCGGAGGGAACACGTTCGCGTGGATGCCTGCATCGGTGCGCCAGACGCGGTAGACCGAGTTGAGACCCGACACCGTCGCACAGCCCTGCCTGACGGTGAGAGCGGTGTTTTCGTCCACCAGGTAGCAGTCGTCGACCAGGCCCTCATGGATCGCGTGCAGCGTCCTTGAGACGGTGCCCCACTGGGTCCCATGGACGTCCACCGTGAACGGCACGAGCCCGAGTCCGTCCGCGGCAGCGATCGTCTCGATGCCCTCGTTTCGCCGTTCGGCGCAGACAGGCACCTCCAGACCTGGCAGGCGACGCCGCCAACCACCAAGGAGGGCCCGGTCAGCCGCGATCACGGCGCCCGCCGAGAAACCCGCGTAGGGAACGCCGTCAGCCATCACGAGCTGCCGCGCCTCTGCCGCGACGTCGTTGAAGGCGCTTTGATAGAGCGGGTTACTTCCGCCGCACACGAAAATGCCGTCGGCGTGGCGGAGTTCCCGCTGGGCCACCGATCGCCTCGCCGAGATTGTGACTCTGCGGACCGAGGTCAATCCCAGCTGTGTGAAGACGTCGACGAAGCGCGTGCCCGGGGTTCCGCTCTGCAGCACGTAGGCGAGTCGGCCGCCCCGGGCCCGGACCTGGGCGGCGAACTCGCCATACATTGCCGGCAGTGCCGCCGGGTCCCAGCCTCCGCCCAGCAGATACACCGAGCTCATGTCCGCTCCCGCAGGATGTCCTCCGCTGTCCAGGGTGGACGAAGAAGTACAGCCGCTCCGACGAACAGGGCGTCAAGGGCGGAATGCTCGAACGTCCAGAGCGCCTCTCGCGCGTCGCGCGCCATCGGTTGGCCCTTGACATTCAGCGAGGTGTTGAGGACGACCGGAACACCAGTGATCCTGAAAAACTCTTCGATGAGCGCCGCGAAGGTCGGGTTGGTCGCATGGTCGACAGCCTGCAGGCGAGCGGTTCCGTCGGTGTGTACAACCGCCGGTATGGTGGCACGCTTCGGGACGTGCACCGGGACCGCCACGGTCATGTGGCGCACGTCCGCGCCCGCGGGTATGTCGAAGTAGTTCGCCGCGTGGCTGGCCAGCACCGCCGGCGCGAGCGGCCGGAAGTCCTCCCGGAACTTGACCGTCGCGTTGACCTTCGTCCGCATCGCGGGATCCCGCGGGTCGGCGAGGATGCTGCGGTTCCCCAGCGCCCTGGGGCCGAACTCGAGCCGGCCCTGCGCCCACCCGACAACCGCACCGGAGCTGATGAGCCTTGCTGCCGCCCTCGCGGCCGCGGCGACACTCGGCAGAGATATCCACGCCCGACCGCTGCCCTCGGGTACCCCGGGATCTGGTCCGTAGGACGGGAAGGCGGGCACCATGGCCTGGGCCGTCTCGGGCAGCAGGGCCAACGCGGCGCCTACGGCCGTGCCCTCGTCGCCCGACGCGGGCACGACGAAGAGCCGTTCCACGCCGTGCTGGAGCAGCACACCGTTCGATACACAGTTGAGCGCGACGCCGCCAGCGAAGGCGATGTCCCGCGCGCCCGTACGGTCCATCCAGTGGCTGATAACGTGCAGAATCGATTGCTCGAGACGTCGCTGGCAGGCCGCCGCGACATCGGCGTGCTCCGGCCCCAGCCCCCCGTCGGCGTCCGGCACCGACGGTGTGGTCCGCTCGGCAAGCCACCGGCGTCCTGCGCGGTACTGCTCGCGGAACGGATCGTCGCGTGCGGAGTTCAGCAGCGGCACCAGGATGCGCCCGTCGCCAAGCAGCGTGACGGCGTCGGCCATGACGTCGGCGAACCGCTCCGGATCGCCGTATGCTGCCAGCGCCATGACCCGGTGTTCATCGCTGTTCGGCTGGAAGCCGAGATGCATGGTCACCAGCGAGTAGTACAAGCCCAGCGAACTGCGCATATCCAGCGCCATCAGATGGTCCAGCCGGCCCCCGCGCCAACGGTACACGCTGACTGAGTCGGTCTCGCCCATGCCGTCCATGACGACGGCGAGGCAGTCGTCGAACCCCGAACCGACCGCTGCGCTCAGAGCGTGGGCGCGATGGTGTCTGATGCCGGTGACCTGGACCCGGTCGAGCAGCTCAGGAAAGTGCTGCCCGAGGAGTTGCTGCTGACGCTTCGGTGAGTAGACAGCGGCGTACCGTTCTGCGCCGGACACGCTGGACTCCATCAGTCGGCGGTACGGCCCGAAGGCAAATCCATGGGCGACGGCATCGACGTCCCGGGGCTGGATTCCGGCTTCTTGCAGGCACCAGCGCATGGCGGCGGCCGGATAGCGGTTCTCGTATTTGTTCCCGGTGAAGCGCTCCTCCTGGACGGCCGCCACCAGATGGCCATCGACGAACAGAGCGGCTGCCGAGTCCATGCCTTGGAAGATGCGTCCCTCGTGCCCGACCAAACCCGGCTTTGCGGCAAGGTAGTCGGCGGAGTCGTGCAGGCCGCTGTAGCCGAGCACCACTCGCGGGATCACCTGGGGTCCCCGAGGCGTAAATCCTCGCCCGGCGTCCGGAGAACGAGGATGTCGAGGTCGGCCGCGACCGCCATCGCGCGCAGTCTGGCGCATTCTGACAGTGCGCGGGATGCGTTGCCGCTCGACCGGCCAAGAATGTGCTCCATCCCGGGCGCGCCAGTTCCGTAGATACGCACCTGTCTGGCCCCGAGCGTTCGCGCGATCTCCAGCACCTCTTCCGCGGTCGCACCCGCCAGTGGCTCGTCGGCCATGTGGCGTTGGCGATGGGCTGCGGCCAGCAGCGGCCCGTACAGCCAACCGGCGCGTGCGCCAGCCGGCTCGATGCCGATGACGAGCGCGTCGACGCGCCCGCCGATGTCTCGGTTGAAGACCGCCGGGTCGAGGCCGGTGGCGTCAGCGGCGAGCACAACCCCGAACTGGTCTGTCTCGACATGGAACGCCGCCTTGGCATGGATCGGGAGGTTGCCATGCTCTCCCAGGAACGGCAGCGCCGTCAGCCTGACCTCGTCGGTCTCGAAGGTTTCATACGGTCCAAGCTCAATCACCGAGGTGAACCCGAGGACCCTGGCGCCGTTCGCCAGGGACGCGTCGAAGCGGCTGCCGTCGACATTGCGCGGCACGACGACGGTGGGCTGCTGAGCCACCAGTGACAGCAGCGCTTCCGGACTGAAGTGGTCGGGATGACCGTGGCTGATGACCACGACCCGGACGTCGTCCAGGCCTCGGGCCGTGGGGCTGGAGGACGGAGGAACCGGATCGCTGACCAGGCGTCCGCCGCGAAGACGCAGCGCGACGCTGGCGTGCCCGAGGAATGTCGCCGCCCCGGCGCCGGGGTCGGGCGGTGGAACGGGCGACATGATGCCCTCGGTCCGGAGCCCCAGTGCCGCCGCACGGGCCACTAACGCGTCGGCGGGACAGGGGCGATGGTAGGCGTCCATCAGCGCCGCGAGCATTCCTGCAGCGCCCTCACCAACCTGCATGCGGGGGTCGTCGGCCAGACGCGGAGTGGAGCCGAACGAGGGTCGCCGCCGGCCGTCCTGCCACATCGCCGCCCCGATGGCGGGCCGGCTCGCGTGGGGACCACGCAAGATACGCATGCTGGGCCGGCCGTCGTCGGAGCGCCGCAGTTCGACACGTCCACGAAGTTCCGCGGGCAGGGCGCCGTATGCCGGAAGGGAATCGCATTTGACCAGTTCGTTTTGCAGGTCATTGAGTGCCTCGCCGAACCGGATCATCGGTTGGCTCACGTCCTCGTACCAGGCGAGATATCGCCGCACCTGGTCGAGGTTGACCGAGCCGAGATCGCAGAACGAACCCCCGGCCAGCCGTGTGTCCAGCACTGCCTTGGCATGCCGCTCCGGGTTGGCCACATAGGACCGGAGCAGAGCGACATGACGCTGGCGGTAGAAGCACGCGCCGATCGGATCGAGCAGGAACAGCCAGGCGGCCCAGCCGTCGACCGTGGGTTCGATCGCCACGTCGGGCGCGAAAGTTACCAACGACGGTTCGATCTTCTCAACACCGTCGGACATCGATTGAGATCGAGCAGGCTCATTTCGGACCAAATGACCGCCCCGGCTTGTCGGAAGCGTCAATTGTCCCTCCTGAGCTGAGACGGTGGACCGCTTGTGCCGCCTGGTGAAGGATAGCCTCATTGGCGCCGGTCCGTATAGCATCGGTCGACGGACGGCAATCAGCGCAGGTACGCGCACGGTCAGACGGAGGTTGCGTGTGATCGGGCCGACCCACACGAACGGGCAGATCGGGCGGCTCTTCGCCGAAGATGCTGCCAGCTCCTTCACCATCGAGGGTCGCGGACACCGCCTGCAGCGTGCAGACCTGGCTCGCGCGATCGGCGAGGTCGCCGAGCAGCTCGAGTTCCCTGCTTCTTCGAGAACCGTTCTTGTCGTGGCGCCGCGATGTCGAACCTCGACCACCGTGATGCTTCTGGCGCTCTGGGCCAACGGAATGGTCCCGCTCCTGGTCGACCGGGCATCGCCGACGGCTCGCGTCGATGCGGTGCGGCGGCTCGCCGATCCGAGCACGGTGGTGACGTTCGAAGGCGAGACCGGGACCAACCATGAAATCCTGGACGATCATTGGACTTCGGAGTACCGCGCCGCGGCGGTCGACACCTTCGATGGCTGCCCTGACCCCGCATACGTGTCGATGACGTCGGGTAGCACCGGCGACCCACTGCTGGCCCTGTGTCGCTGGCGAGGCCTGGACCTGGTCGCCCGGGAATGGGCGCGGGTGGCCGAGCTTGGCCCGGCCAGTAGGGTTCTCCAGTTCGCGTCGCCCGCATACGACGCCTTCTATACCGAAGTAGTGCCCGCCATCGTGGCAGGCTCGACGCTCGTGTGCCCCGACGACGACAGTTGGGCGGTGCCGTCCAGACTCGCCACGGCGCTGCGGGCGCGCAGGATCACACACTTCACCGCGCCACCCAGTGTCCTGTCGAGGGTCCTGGCAACGCCCGTGCCCCCGAGGCTCGAATTTCTCGGATCAGCGGGCGAGAAGCTCGAGACGACACTGGCGCGCACCGCACGTAGGCACTGCTCTCGCCTGGTCAACGCATACGGACCTGCCGAGGCGACAGTCTGCGCGACCGTTCATGTCGTCGACGGCAGCGAGGACGAGGTCCCGATCGGTCGTCCCTTGGAGGGCGTCGACGTCCGGATCAAGGATGGCGAGATTACCATCGCCGGGACGACCGTCGCATGGGGCTACCTTGGCCAACCGGCGGCCGGGACCCGGTTCGAGGCCGAGACACCAACGTCACCGGCCGTGTTCCGACCCGGGGACCTGGGCGAGCTGCGCGACGGTCTCATCTACTTCAGGGGCCGGCGCGACCGGCAGGTGAAGATCCGGGGTCACCGCCTCGACCCGAGTGCAATCGAGTGGCACCTGCGCCGGATAGCCGGCGTGACGGACTGCGCGGTCTTCGTCCACGGTGGCGATTTGGCGTGCCTCATGGTCTCGGACCGGCCCCTCAGTACGGTGTCGCAGGAATCGCGAACCATCCTTCCCGCCGCAGAATGGCCGGCACGGTGGGCCCGGGTCGACGCGATCCCGTATCTTCGTAGCGACAAGTTGGACGTCGCCCGGGCGCAGGTTCTTCTGGACCGCTTCGAGACACGAGACGCCCAGTCGGCCGGGACGGCGGACGGTCCCCGCTGGCTCGCGGAGCTCTGGGAACGCCATGCCTCCTTCACGGGCGACGACGCTGACTTTTTCCTCAGCGGCGGCGATTCACTCTCCGCGATGGAGCTGCTCGACGCCGTATACGAGTCGTGCGGAGTCGACGTGGATGTCGCCGACTTCCTGGCGGAGCCGACCTTCGGCCACCTTCGTCAGCTCGTGTCCAGGGGTGCAGGGCCGGGCTTGTCACCCGTCCCGCGACCACAGGCGGTCGTCGACGACGAATCGGTCGAGCTCCCTGGTCTCCGCGAACGCCAGCAGTTCTGACATCCGGTTGATGAACCCGCGACCGGGAAAGTTGAGCGAAGTGTTGCACAGCACCGGCACACCGGTGATCCGGCCGAATGCCGCCAGCAGGTCGTCGAGCCGTGCGTTGGCAGGCGGGACAACCTGAGGTCGGGCGCTTCTGTCGACGTGCGTGACTGCCGGAATCCGGTCGTCGATGACGCGGCAGAAATACAGCATGTACCTGTCCGGCGGACCGTCGAAGAACGTGTCGAAGTCTGCCTCTCGACAGCACGGCGCGATGGGCCGGTATCCCTCTCTGCCCTTGAGCGCGTTGAGGCGTTGCGTCATCGTTGCCTGCAGCGGGGACGCGAGCATGGACCGCTGGCCCAGCGCCCGCGGGCCGATCTCGGCCCGGCCCTGAACGAATGGAATGACCGCGCCGCCCGCGATCAGGGCCGCGATTTCGCGGGGATCCGCTCGCCTGTCACGCCAAGGCTGCGCGGGAACGGCGTCGTGCACGAAGTGCGCTCCGGAATCGACCGACCACTGCAATCGGTGGCCACCACCGAGCGCGTTCTGGATGTCCACCGCTGTCCCGATGGCGGAGCCGGAATCATTGGTACAGGGAGGCACGAAGACATCGACGAAGTGCCCGCACGACATCCAGCGCGAATTCCACTCACAGTTGAGGCCGCACCCGCCGCCGATGAGCAGTGGCAGGCCCGCCGGGAGCCGCTCGGTTGCCGCTTCGAGGAAACGATCGAAGATCCGGTCGGTCAGCAGACGCGCGGCGTGCCGGAAGTCCTCGTCCTCGAAGCCGCAGTTCCAGAGCGACGACGAACGGAAGTCCGCCTTCTTCAGCGTGAACGCCGACTCGGGTTCCAGGATCGCCCCGACGACACGGACGGCCTCGTCGCTGGCCTGGTCGGCGTCGCCGAACGCTGCCAACGCCATCAGCTTGCCGGCCACGTCGAGCGGCACGTCCCCACCCGGGAATCGTGGATCGGCCAGACAGTACAGGAAACCGTAACGATGGCCCGGTCCATGCAGGACGGGTATTCGCTCGATGTGCTCGCCGAACCCGTGCACGCGGTAGAACGATCCGATCACGCCTTCCCAGACCAGCACCGCCAGATCGGCCGACGCAGCTGTCGACATCCCCAGTGACATGAAGATGTGAGATCGCTCGTGGCTCGACGTTCCCACCACGCACGGCACGCCCATGACCGACCGCGCCCGCAGCCGCGGGGGCTCCAGCCCCACATATCCGGCCTCAAACGAGGATTCGAAGCCCGCGAGGCTCTTGTCCCACCCGCCGACGGCTATGGCATCGGGCGGAGATTCGAGCTTGAGCAATGACTCGACCACGACGACAACAGACAAGCCACCGTTCCTCGGGAACGAGTCCTTCTCCGATTCGAGGCTCCAAATCAGCCTTCCGTCCTCAACCAACGCGGCGGCTCCGTCGTGACCTGGGTTAAAAGCGAGGATTCTCACTACCTTCTCCCTCAGGCGCCACGCGTTGGCAGACGTCGACCGGGTGCCGACATCGGCGAGCGTACACACTTCCTTGTCGCGTCACGCGCCGTGCTCGTTGGAGAAAGGCGCGAAAAAGCCCGGGATCTCCTGTGCCAAGCCGTTCTTGATCGCCTGACGGTACACATGGCGAGCGACCGCAAGGTCGAGGACGCCGAGCCCGAATGGTGAGAACACGCGTGGCCTTGCCGGATCGGGCTCGAGAGCGCCGGCGATGACCTGGGCAAGAACACCCGAGACGAAGGCCCGGTGGCCCACGGCCTGCTCTGCCCGGTGCAGGGATGTGTTGGCCTTGAGCGCGTGATCGATGTCATCGACGATGTTCTGCGCGCGAAGAACCACGCCCACGGCAAGGTCGCGGAGCGAGAGATGGAGTACGGTATGCCGGGCCGTGAACAGGTCCTCAGCGAAGACGTGCGGTTCGACCGCGGTCGTTGTGAAGACCACAAGCTCTGAGCGCCGGACCACCTCGGCCACGGACGCACAGCGACCGCTGACGGCTGCTGGTCCGACGTGGTCGGTGAACGCGGCCGCCCGCACGGGGTCGACATCGTACGCCGCCACACTATCGAAATGCCAACCGTCCGCAGCCAGGAAGTCCAGCAACGCCCGCGCGATCACGCCACACCCCACCACGCCGAGACGCTGCCGCTGGGTGGACGGGTGCAGATGTCTGGCCGCGATCGCCGCGGACGCCGCGGTGCGAGCGGCCGAGATGAGGGAACCCTCGATACATGCATACGGAAATCCCGTGGACATGTCATTGAGTATTACGACGGCCGATGCACGTGGCAGACCGCGGCCTAGGTTCCCGGGGAAGCTCCCTATCCATTTCAGCCCGGCGTCGTCACCAGCATCGTCGGACAGCCGAGCGGGCAGGGCGATTATGCGGTCCGCGGGCCTGTCCGGAAACCGGAGAAAGTAGCTGTCCGGATTCACCGTATGACCGGTGTAATGCTGGAGATAGGCGGCACGCACAATATCCCGGATGAGCGGCCGCCCAGAATCCAGGATTGTCCGCACCGCCTGGACCCCGACCACGTGGAAGGTGCTCACCGACGAACCCTCGGAGTTGGAGAGTCGTCGGGCGACGCCCCGATGTGCCGCTCGACCCAGTCGTCGTTGTAGACCGTGTCGAGGTAGCGCTCACCATTGTCGGCGGAGATCCCGACGACCACGTCCGACGGCCCGAATCTCGACGAGTCGGCCCTGATCGCGGCCACGACCGCGCCGGTAGATCCGCCGAGAAGGAGACCGTACTCTGACACCAGCCAACGGCATGCGGCAACGGAGTCGCCCTCAGAGACATACTGGACCCGGTCCACCCGATCCCGATCCGCAATGGGCGGGACCTGACTCGTACCGATCCCTGGAATGTGACGCTTCGCTGGACAACCACCGAACGTAACCGATCCGATCGGCTCGACGGCCACGATCTGCAGTCGCTCGCGCATTGCCGACAGACCCATGCTGATGCCCATGATCGTGCCGGTGGTTCCGGTGCCGGCATAGATGTGCGTGACATCAGGAACGCATCTCATGATTTCCTGGGCAGTCGTGAGTTGATGAGCGGCCGGATTGGACGCATCCGCATACTGGTTGGGCCAGACATAGTCCGGATACTCCGCCAGTAGTTCACGGATGCGCTTGATACGTGTGCCGAGGTATCCGCCATTGTCGTCACGTCGACTGACGATCTCGACCACGCCTCCGTAGGCCGTGATAGCCGCTGAGTTCGCCGCTGAGATGTTCGGGTCACTGACACATACCGAGCCATATCCGCGGACTCGACACACGAGCGCCAACGCGACCCCGAGATTGCCCGAGGAGGATTCAACGACCGTGGATCTTCCACGGACGAGCTCGCCCCGCGCCTCGAGTGCGGTAATCATCGAACTCGCCGTCTTTAGCTTTATCGAGCCGGATGCGTGATAGCCCTCGAGCTTGAGCAGCGTTCTCGCGCAGGTGACCGACCCAAGGTCGAAGAACAGGTCGCCGAAGACGAGGTCCAAGGCGCTGGCGACGATCACTCCTTCACTCTAGGCGAGCCACCGCCGGACGAGAAGCGCCACAGCATCCCCAGTATTAGTCGGCGTCCCACATCGCGGCTTTCGCGGCCGCCGTGTCCCGTGCCGACCGCGCTTCCAGCGGCCTGTCTCGCTGGTTTAGCACCGCTCGCCTGGCGAGTCGACAGCATCGGCTTCCGTCTGGGCCCCGGCCGGGTCTGGTCATGCTCGCCCATTACGGCCACGCCCGTTTCGTTGTGGGCCGGGCCGGAACCGGGCAGCCCATGTTCGACCACGTCGACACGGCGCCGGTGATCGTGTCGAGGAGCCACGACAGGATCGGCAGCGCTCCGTCGAGCGACTTCAGGTGTTCGTCAGCAACTACTGGCAGGGTCGGCGCGGTGCCAACATGGTGGTCATCGCAGGATGCAGCCTCTGTACGTGCGCGTCGACAATGAGTCGGTCAGCCCTACTGGGAGCTGGTAGCAGTGCACGCGAGTCGCCATTCGCCGCACAACGCACTCGCCGCGGTGTGATCGCACCACGAATGCCTGCGTATCGTCCCGCACCGGCCCTCCTCCACGCATTCACGGCTTCGGCTCAGGTAGCGAGGTTGAAGGCAGTCCGTACAGGTCCGCCGCGGCTACTTGAGTAGCGCGAGCACTGCGACCGATGACAGAATCGCAACGATGGCGAATGCGATCGTGAAGGCCAATGTGGCACGATGCTTCGCGAGCCGAGCGCATCCGTTCGCATGGTTGTTGCCAGTTTCGTTGTCCCAATCTGTGTAGACATCATCGGGAAACCGTTCGATTCTTGTGAAACGATTCGACCAGTGCCGTGGTACAGCCATGGAACACCTGCCGTTTGTTCAGGTCGTGCTTGCGGTTCGCCGTCGAATTTCTCGATGAGCTGTGTGGTTGATCGGCCGTCGACATAGGGTAGCACCGCTACCTAGCCCCCAGTTGCTCATGACTTCAGACTCCGCTCTGAGGCCCATCGCGTAATCGCCGCCCTTGACGACGATGTCGGTTTCAGGAGTCGGAGCGCCTGCTCGGGCGTTTCCTCGTCGAATATCAAGACGGCGTCGACGCACGCTAGCGCGGCCAACATCGTCATGCGTTCACTCTGCGGTACTAGTAGGGCTTTGTTAGGTCGGCGTGTCGTGGGGTCGCTGGGACCGAGCGGGTAGTTTCATGCTTCGGTGACCCCTGACGAGCTTTCGGTTGTGCGGCAACGTCTTGAGGCGTTCGCGGCGGAGATGTTCGCGCCCATGGCACGTTCGGATCAGCGGGCGAAGGGCGAGACGTATCTGCGCGGGCTGTTGTTGAGCGGGCGGCGGAAGTCGATGCAGCCGATGGCGGAGCGGCTCGGGGTGGATCATCAGGGGCTGCAGCAGTTCGTGACCACGTCGACGTGGGACACGGCGGCGGTCCGGACGCGGCTGGCCGCCCGGGCGGTCGACCTCGTCCAGCCCGTCGCGTGGGTGATCGACGACACCGGCTTCCCGAAGGACGGCACCGGCTCGCCGGGAGTGGCCCGGCAATACTCCGGCACTCTCGGCAAGGTCGCCAACTGTCAGATCGGGGTGAGTGTCCACGCAGCCACCGACACCGCGTCGTGCCCCCTGGACTGGCGGTTGTTCCTGCCGGAGTCGTGGGACGTCCACAAGGCAGGCCCAGCGGCGGTGAAGGCGGCCAAGGCCAAGCAGCGCAGAACGTTGCACAACGCACGGCAGGCTGCCGCACCAGCCGCACCGACCGATACCACCATCGACGTCGAGGCGGTGACCGAGGCGGCGCGGCAGCGGCGGCGCAAGTCAGCAGTACCCGAGGATGAGGGTCACCGTCCGAAGTGGACCCTCGCTGTCGAGATGCTCGACAGCCTCGCCGGGCATGGGCTGCGGCCACCGCTGATCGCGGCGGACTCCGGATACGGTGACAGCGGCCCGTTCCGGGCCGCCCTCGACGAACGTGGCATCGCCTACAGCGTCCAGATCAAGGGCGAAACCCTCGCCCAGGCCGCCAACGCGGCACCGGCGGTCCCCGCCTGGTCCGGCACCGGCCGCCCACCGACCCGTCCGGACTACCCCGACGACGCGACCAGCCTGGCCGGGCACGTCCTGACCGCCGGACGCGCCGCAGCCGTCACCATCTCCTGGCGTGAAGGCAGCAAAGGCACCCTCACCTCCCAGTTCGTGATCCTGCGCGTGCGACCGGCGGGGCACCGCGTCCCCACCGCATCCGACGGCAGCCTGCCCGAACGGTGGCTGATCACCGAATGGCCCGACACTGAACCCGAACCAGTCACCTATTGGCTGAGCAGCCAACCCGCCGACACCACACCCGCCGACCTGATCCGCACCGCGAAACTGCGCTGGCGGATCGAACACGACTACCGCGAACTCAAGACCGGCCTCGGCCTGGACCACTTCGAAGGCCGCTCCTGGACGGGCTGGCACCGCCACGTCACCCTCGTCACCGCCGCGCACCTGTTCATCACCATGCTCAGGCTCGACCCAAAAGCGGATGCGCCGGCCTGACCCTCTACAAGGCCATCCACGAGCTGCAACTGCTGCTCGCAACCTGGACCGGCGCATGCCCCACCTGCCACCAAACCGTAAAACCGTTACGCCGCAACAACCATCGCCAGACCTAACAAAGCACTACTAGACGAGTAAGTCCGAAGTCTGGTCAGTGGTCGTAGGTGATCAGTGACCTGGTCACGGGCTGGCCGGTGGCGCGGTTGTGCCAGATCGCGGCGGTCATGGCCAGGAGGCGTTGGGCAACGCGGGCGGCGACGCCTTCGATGCTGCGCCCGCCATGCAGCTCCAGATCGAGTTGGCCCTTGAGAGTGTCGTTGACCGATTCGATGAGCTGCCGGATCGGTTTGAGCAGATGTTCGCCCGGTCGTGGGGTCCGGTTGCGGTACGACGGTCGCAGCAGCCGTACCCCACGCTCGGCCAGCCACCGGTCCAGCTCCGCGGACACGTAACCCTTGTCCGCGACGATCAGCAGCCCAGGCCGGTCCGCGATCAGGTCCGGGTCGTGCTCCAGGACCGCGGTCAACACTTGCCGCTCGTCGACCTTCGGCGTGGCCAGGGCCCACACGATCGGCAACCCGGCCGGGGTGCAGACCAGATGCAGGCGTAGACCCCAGAAAGACCGGGAGTGCGACGCGCAGTAGCCGTAGCCGGCCCACCCGGCCAGGTCCGAGCGTTTGACCGTCGGCCGGGACCGGCCGCACTCCACCGGTGTGGAGTCCACCACCCAGGTCGTGTCGTCCCACAGATCGGTGTCCGCCGCAACAACCCGGATCGCCCGCTTCAACAGCGGCAACGCGGCCCGCAGCCGCTTGTTGTACCCAGACTGCCCCGGCAGGTACGGAAACGCACCGGGCAGACGCCCCGGCACGAACCGCAGCCAACGGGCCTCGGACCGGACCCCGAGCAACGCCTGCGCCACCGCCAGGGTCAGCAGTTCCGCGTCGGACAGCCTCGGCGGCCGCCCACCTCTGCGTGGCCGCCCGAGCCAGTCATCGATCTTCACGTACAGTGCGGTCAGAAGGGTGTTGAGGTCTGTCGTCACAAACGGATCTTCAACACCCTTCACCCATGCCCACACCCCGGGGTCCGTTAGGACTTACTCGTCTAGCGGTCGAAGCAGCCTCCGGCGGCAATGACGCGGTCGCCGGCCGCACGGGTGCGTTCGGCGATCGTGAGGGCGTCGGCAGGTCCGGCCCGGCGAACGCGCGGTCGCTCGAGTGCGGCCTCGCCGCCTTGGCGACGTATTAGCCCGCCACGCCATGCCGCAGTGCTGCGACGCAAGCGTGTTCAAGGCTTCGCTAGACCACCCGATGACCGTCGATGGGCTGCGCAAGCGGGTGCGGCTGGCCGGTCATGACGGCGAGGGCGGTGGCGACGGCTTGCAGGTCGGCGCGGATGTAGGTGGTGGTGGCCGGTCCGGTGGTGTCGGTGTGGCCGGCGTAAGCACGGGCGGTGCCGTACCCGAAATGCCGCTCGACCCAGGTCAGGGTGGTGTGGCGCAGCCAGTGCGCGGTGATGCCCTGGGCGGAGACCCAAGGCAGATGGCGGCCGATGCGACGCCAGAGCTCGTCGTAGCGGCGGCCGGTCAGCGCGGTTCCGTTGCGGTAGCGCAGCAACGCGTCGGTGGGCAGGACCACGCCACGGACGGCGGCATGCTGGGCGAGGCTGGTGGCGAGGTCGAGGCTGACCGGTTGCCAGCGGACCGTACCGCCCTTCTCGCGCAGCAGGAGCAGGCCGCGTTCGGCGTCGAGGTCCTGGAGCCGCAACCGCAGGGCGCCGCCTCGTCGGCAGGCGGTTTCGGTGTGCAGGCGGAGCAAAAGCGCGTCGAGGATGGTGTCGTTGCCGGTGGTGCGGGCGACGAGGTTGATCTCGGTCAGTTCGGTTGGTGTCAGTGCTCGTCGGGTGGTGGGGAGCCGTCGGGGCTTGTGGACTCGGTGGGCCGGGCTGTCCGCGGCCTCGATGAGACCATCGGCGATGGCCACGTTGTAGAAGGCGCGGGCGGCAGCGATGAGCAGTTCGCCGGCGTGGCGGCCGCCGCGGCTGTTGCGCCGGGCTCGCGCGCCGGCGACTACACGTCGCTGTAGCGCCTGGATGTCGCTGGCGGAGACGGTGTCGATGGTGAGGTTGCCCCATGCCGTGGTCATGCGTTGCCAGTAGCTGCGGTAGGCGCGCAACGCGCCGGGCCCGGCCGCGGCGAGCACCTGCGGAAGGTATTCGTCGAATGTCGGTAGCGTGGGTCGGGCGTCGCTCTGCAGGTCGGCGAGGGTGATACCGAGGTGGGCCAGGGCGGTCCAGGCGGCGTCGAGCCGTGCTCGGTCAGCCGTCATCGGTTGCGGCGAACTGGTCGGCAAGGAGCCGTGCGACGGTGCGGGCCGGGTGGATCAGCAGGAGTTGACGTTGGGGGGCGGCGAGGAGGACGACCAGGTCACCGGAGGCGAGGTTACACAACCTTCGGGTTGCCGCCGGGACAGCGAGGAGGCCGGTGGCGCCGATGGTGTGGCGACCGGCCGGGCTAGAGGTGGCGGTGATGGTGCTGTGAGCGATGTCGAACTGGATGCGGTGGCCGGGTGCCCAGTCCAGCAGGTGCAGGAGCGGGCGGGCCGATATCCGGCCGGACGGGTCGAGCTGGCCGACGCCCAGGTGCAGATCAAGCGGGTCGAGCGTGGTGGGCTCTGCTGGCAGGTGTGGCAGCGGCGGCCGTAGCGGGCTTGCCCGGGGGAGTGGCACCGGGATGAGTGCCGCGATCATCTGCTCGGCCGAGGCCGGAACGCTGCGCCGCACGGGGCTCATCTTCGCCGCCGAGGAGCGGCCCGCACATGCTGAAACCCGACCGGGTTGTCACCCGCTCGGGTCTGCTGGGATGCTACGAGTTCGTGGGTCTTGGTAAACATTCACCAAGACCAGTGTCGAAGGGGGGATGAACCCCCACCCATAGCACCCCTGCAAGAAACAGGGGTTCATGCGTTTATGCTATCGACACCGAGTCATTCCTTCAAGTCGTCGTCAGATCGATCAAGCGGTTACCGATACAGCTGACCCAAGGCCGACTTTGACAACCGTACAGACATCGCTCCCGCCGTGGTCAGGTGTCGGCTGCCCTGCCCTGCCATGTCGAGGTGCTGGCTTGAGTTGCGAACGGGCGTTCGGGCGGCATGAGGCTTTCAGCGTCCGCGCGTGACGATGGATAGGGCTGCAACGCAACGGCGCCACCATCGATCCTGCCGCCGGTTGCCGGTTGGCGTTCTCAATGTCGCTCGCACCTGCGCGGCATCGCGGCCTGCTGCGTTGCCGTTGGTGACCAGCACCAGGACCGCGGCGGCACGCAATGCCAGCGCGGCATCGACCGGCCCGACACCGTCGGCGTAGCCGTGTGCGATGAGGTTCCGGAGGTTGGTGCCGTAATTGAGCAGCAAGGTGCGCAGGAAGCGTTCCCAGTCAGGGTCGAAGTCATTCTCAACCAGCAGCGGCAACAAGCTCCCGAGGCCGGGAAACTGGCCAACCGAGTCGCCGACGGCGGCCCGGTACATAGGTTCGTTGAGTTCGAGTAGCAACGCTCTCGTGGCGGCTTCTATCTTCGGCACGATGAGGTGGCAGCATGCGTCGTATTCTTCGACCCAGTACAGCTGGAACGCCGTGGCCAGTGCCTGGGCAAAGTTCGGCGCGGCTTCTGATTGGAGTAGAAATGCCTTGAGGTCGGCCTGGGATGGTATTCCGAACTGCTGTTGAAGTTGAACCAGTGCGCGGGCCAGGAAACGGCCGCGCATCTCCATTGTCTGTTGTTCGATCTGCACGAGCGCGTGCTCCAGGCGATCTGCGTCGCCGTCCAGCGCTCGGGCTGGAAGGTCGCCGTCGCGGAAGATCACCATGGAGGCGAGGCGGGTCATCACCGACGCCTGAAGGTTTCGGTTGGCTGCGCGTTCGTTGGCGGTGAAGCTGCCGCTGGGTGCCGTTGAGTGCAGCCAGATCGTAAGTGCTTGCCGCCACTCGGATGCCTGCGAGAAGCCGGGCAGGTGGGCATGGAAGAACCGGGATGGCGTAGTGATCTTGTACTCGGAGACGGTCCAGGAGACCCTGGGCGCAGACTGCAAGCCTGCGACCGCACTCTTCTCCAGATCGGCCAAACCGTACGTGTGGGCGGCCGCCGCGGCCTCGCTGTACCGATTCCTGATGATCATCGCATCGGTCGCTGCGTCGGCCTCGGCGATCATCGCGTTGACCTCGTGCCTGCTCGCCTGTTCGGCCCGCTCGCTGCCTTCGCCGGCGCGGCACCGGATGAGGGTGGCGAATCCGCTGATGATGTGGACCTGCGAGTACGCGAGGAGTGCCCGGTCCAGCAAGGTATCGACCGCGGGGTCGACTGATTCGGACCGTGTCCGCCCTGGGCTGATCAATGCCGCGAGGACTGTCATGGCGGGGTACGGGTCGCCTTGGTCGACGCCCTCCGTCGCCAGCGTCTTCATGGCCTCGCGGATCGCGTTGGACGTCGCGGTGTCGTTGAGGCTGACCCGGCGGGCGAGGACCCACGCTCGGACGAGGCCGTCGCCTCGGTGCCGACGTGAAGTAGGTGGCTTGGATGCCTCGAGGTACGCGTTTATCGCCTGCTCGGCGGAGGTGCGGCGGTTACGCACCAGGGTGAGGGTGAAGACGATGTCCCAGCATCGTGCGCGTGCCATGGGATGCCGAACATGTTCGGCAAGCCCGAGCCAAAGTGTGCGCATCGCTTCAGTGGCGTCGCGCAACGCCACCGGCAGCAGCGACGGTCCGTCCAGCGGCTCCAACCGTGCGTCGACTCGGGCCTGGTCCGGTGTCGTCACCTCCAGCAGGTACATGAACGTGTGAAACAGCGCCATCTTCTCGGAGCGGCTCGTCAGCGGATCGATCTGCGACGAGAGCTCGTCGACTCGCAACGCGACGCCATGCGGATCCGCTGCGCCATCACAGGCGGCGTCAACCAACGTTGCGAGCGCAGGCAGTCGCTCCGGATCGTAGGTGTATGGCGGGATGCGACCGGCTGTCACCACGTCGTCATCTGACGGAGTGGAGAGGGCGTCAACTTGTGGCTCGATCACGATGCCTTCCTGCAATACGTGGAGGGAGTCAAGTGAACCAGGTCATTCAGTTGCCGCTCCAACCGTTTACAGCGGGGCGCAGCGTCGGCGCCCGCCGCGGGTGGGCCAGTGGGGCTTTCTTGCTGATCTTGGCTCGTGCCGCACATGAGCCTGGGGTAGCATCCGGCGGGCCTCGGCCCTGCGGTGAGGACTCCAGACTCCAACTGCCGTCACTGGCGCGGGCTGCAAGCGAGTCCCCGCCGGAGAGAAGGCTGTCTCCGGTTGGGCTGGAGCATTTCGGCGCCATTACGCCAAGGTGCGGAGCGCTGGCATCAAGTAACTAACTGTTGCAGAGCACCTCGAGTGGTGCGTTGGCGGTCTCGTAGAGGTACGTCTCGGCGCAGGCGAGCAGTTGCAGTTGAGCTGCGCTGGCGCGGGCAGCGGACAGGCCGGGTTGGACGATGGTGACCTCGAGCCGAGCCCTGGTGACCCGGGCTCGGTGCTGAAGACTGCGGAGGGTGGCGTCGTCGCCGACTTCGATGCCGGTGTGGCCGTGGTTGGCTCTGCGGTCGCGTTCCCGCCTGATGAGGTGGTCGAGCAGGCGAGGGGCGTGCTTCCAGATGTTGGACTTGTGGGCTTGGCCGCAGAGTTCGTAGAGGTCTGCGACGCGGGCGCCGGGTGTGGGCTCTGATGAGTATTTGCAGTGCACCAGTCTGATGGTCATCTGGAGTGGGTCGGTTGCGATGGCGACGATGTCGGCGGCTTCGCCGGAGCCGTCGTCGTCGATGACGATGTCCCAGTCGCGTTCGGCGATGATGCGCTGGATGACGTGGTGTTGGATCGAGGTGGGATCGCGGTGGCGGCCTTGCGATTCCTTCTTGATGTCGATGCCGGTCCACGCGACGGTCGTCAGTTTGCTGCGGGGGAATGGCTCGATGGTCCGGTCGGGCCGGAGGAGGATGCCACCTTGTTCGACCGTCGTGTCGTCCTCGAAGTACATCGTGAGGCCCTCGCGCTCGAGCAGGTCGGTCAAGGGGTACTCGGAGCGTGGTGCCTGGACGTACACCTGCTGCTGCGCGGGCTTGTAGACGATACCTTTGTCGGTGAAGGCCGCGGTGTATGGAGCGGTCCAGGCGGGTGCGACGATCTCGAACTCGATCGGCCCGTGCAGCTTGTGCGATGCGACGCGCAGCTCGGTGTCGAACAGCCGCGCCGTCTGCCCGTTGAAACGCAGGAGCGTCTCGTCGCTCGTGTTGAAGTAGATCGCGTGGGGCCAGTCGACGCCGATGAGCGTCAGCGGTGGCCGCTCGTTGATGATCACCGGCCGGATGAAGCCGCGCATGACGTCGTCGACGGCGATGGTGTCGTCGGTGAGCTTCTCCCCGACAGCGTCGCACCAGTCTCGCCACTCGCTGAGTGAGCGCGCCGCGCGGTTGCTCCAGACGCGTCCCTTGAGCGAGCCGCCGAACCCGACGCGCGAGCCGTCCTCGTAGCCGTACGCGAAGATGTTGGTCTTGGCCTTGGTCTGTGCCTCGGCGGTGGGAAAGCCCTCGGCGACGTCGGCGCCGACGTGCATGGAGAACCGGCGAGCTCGGCTGCGCACGTCGAGCAGGCCGATGTTCGTGGGCACGGGTCGGTGGATGCTGGCCATGATGCGGTAGACCTGCTCGCCGCTGATGATGGTCGCCGTATCGCCCGCGACTGCCTCTGCCAACGGTCGGTGCACGCTGTCAGTGTTGGAGCTGTTGATGTAGAGCAGACCTCGGCTGGCATCCCAATAGAGTGCGTACAGGTTGTAGGCGATCTCGTCGACCGCGTGCAGGTTGCCCCACTTGACCGGTGTGCGCTCTTCTGTGACGAACCACGCCACGTTGTGCTGCCTGTTGACGGCGACCGTCGGGGTGAGCAGCGCGTGTTCCGGAAAAATCTCGTGGACGCCGAGCGTCGACCAGTCGGCGCACTGAGTGCGGTACACGACCGTGCTCATCTTCGGTGCCAAGGCGCGGATCGGGACTTCGTCGGGCAGGAACTGGAAGCCGGCTTCGAAGTCGCTGATGCGTTGTTCGGCGCCGGTTGCGTTCTGGGCCAGTTCTCGGATGACCTGGTTCCAGTCGGCGTCGTCGGCGTACAGGTCTCGGAGCGTCTCGTCGTACTCCGGGTCCGGTCGGTTCACCACGACGCACGCGTCGCCGAGCCGATCGGACTCGGCACGAGTGAAACGGCCGAGGAATTGCAGCGTGATCGGTAGGGACTTGTGTGCGTCATGGATGGCAGCGACCTTCAGCGCCGGCAGATCGTAGCCTTCACCGAGCATGTCCACGCATATGACGATTCGGCTGGTGCGTTGCTCGATCGCCTGCTTGCCGGCTCGTCGGAGTGTCGTCGGCATGCCGCTGTGCACCATGACCGGTGCGAAGTCGGTGGCCAACTCCTGGTAGATCGCAAGGACTTCTTCGGCCCGCTTGATCGTGTTGACCCTGGCCATCATGAGGTGGTTGTGGCCGGCCGCGATGTCGGCTCGCAGGCGTTCGATCGCCGTTCGGGCGATCGCCCGGTCCGGATCGGTGAAGTCGGTGACCGGCAGGTAGTCGATCCGTGAGAAGTAGCCGAGGCGTTGGGCTTCGCGCAGCGGGAACGTGAAGACCATTCGGCCGCCGAGGTGACGCCCGTCGGCGCGGAACGGCGTCGCGGTGAACTGCACCACGTAGCGGTCGTCGAAGTGCTGCCGGATCCGGTCCCACGAGGCCGCCGCGATGTGGTGGGCCTCGTCAACGAACAGGTGGCTGCACTCGTCAACAAGCGCTCGCTGGATCGTCTCGTCCGACCGGCACAGCGCAGCGACCGTCGTGATGATGACGTTGCATCGCTCAGTGAACGCCACTGCCTCGTCCGTCGAGGCGAAAGCGTGCCGGATGGTTCCGACCACGGGAAAGGGTGCCGTCTCAGGCAGCGCACCGACGGCTGGCAATATGCCCCAGGTCTGGAACTTCCGGGTCAGCTGCGTGCGGAGGGCGTCACTCGGCACGACCACGAGAAGGCGTTGCACCTGCCCGGTGGCGAGCAGCGCGATCATCGTGTCGGTCTTTCCGGTGCCGGTCGGCATCACCACGGTCGCGGGCTGCTGAGGCGCGCTCGCCCAGTACCCGAGTACCGCATGAACGGCCCCGATCTGGGGCCGACGAAGTCCCGCCCGCGTACCGTCAGTGGTGCCCTCAACGAACCGGAAGCCATCCGCGATCCCTTCCAAGACCTCAGCGGGATCGGCCACCTCCCAAGTGCCTCCGGCCCATTGCGCCGCGGCGGCGTCAACGCCCTGCGGGGAGCGAACGAGAACCAGTGCATGTGGATGGGTGGCGTCGTCCGGTGGCTGGTCTATGACCGGCCACGTATGCCGCTCGGTGCGCGCAACCAACTCTCCGCCAGCGGCCACGTCGATAGCCGCGATGGTCTCCGGTTCGATGAGCTGACGGATTTCGCCGCCGGACGATGTGACCGGCTCGGCCCACAACTCTGGGACGACGACGTTGATGTTTGCCTCACAGGCCAGACGTTGACGTGGACTCGACAGGAACCAGATCGACGTTACCCTCTGTGACGATCGACTGAGGGCTGGCTTGTCACTCGATCGGGCTCCGTCGACTGGTCAGTTCATGACAGTCGAACAGGCCTGACAAGTGCGGGAGCTGACGTATTGGGTACCGGTGATGTTCCGTCGGTACGAAGCGACATCACGCTCGGTGATAGGTCGACGCTCCTTGCCCGTCCCGACATCGCTGCACGGGCGTGCTGCACGGGCGGTTCGACTCGGCACACGCGCCATTGCAAACGAACCGGCAGGCGAATCGTCAGCGGCTGGATTTCCGTCGCGGTGCCAGCGTCCTGACTGGCGTGGTGAGCGATCCGCGAGCGACAACTGGCGCAACTCGTGCTTCGGTCAGTGGCGTCGGCAGCGGGCAAGCCAGTCCGGTTGGCGATGCCGGGCGGACGGACGTCTGCGCCGCATCTTAGTTTGCGGTGCTGGTGGCGGCCAGGTCGTTGAGCGCGGCGTTGATGACTGGCCAGCACATGTTTAGCGTGTCGCGGTCGGGCGCGTGGCCTTTGCGGACTTGCGCGTGCGGGTGGACCAGGTTGCGGTATTCGCGGAGCTTGTCGGCGAAGCCGTGGACGTCGGCTTGGATCCACTGCTGTTGATGCGCGACGTTGATGAGCCGGCTTAGCGTCCAGTTCTCGGCGGTCGGCTGGTCGCGTTCCGGCAAGCGCGTCGTCGCGCGTGGATCAGCACACCTTCCAGGAGGCTTCCGAGCATGATGATGGCGCTGGCGAACGCCCCGTTGCGGTCGCAGATGCGTGCCTCGGCCAGCCGGCCCTCCAGTACCTCGGCCAGGACTGGGTCGGTGACGAGGTCGGTCATCGCCACGTGCAGGACCGCGTTGGGGTTCTCGGCTTCGTCCTTGGTCTCCGGATTGAACTCGCGGATGACGGGTCGGCCGCGATGGTGGGTTACCTGGAAACCTTCGAACTGACGGTAGGGAAAGGAATGCGAGCCGTCATGAGGCGATCCGGCAGCAGGACGTACCTGGTCGACCGAACGCGATCGGGTGCTCAGTTCGTGGCCTCACCGACCTCGTCGGCGATTGCTTCGGCCATGGCCTGGTCGTCGGGGTTTGGCGGGCACGTTCGGCGAGGAGGTCGCGGCGGGCGCGCGGGCCGTCCCGGAAGCCGGTGTGGCGGCGCAGGACGGAGAGCCGCCCGTCGGTGACGGTGAGTTCGTCGAGGTAGCCGCCGCCGTTCCAGTCGTAGACGAAGCCGCGGGTGTCGGTGACGTGCGGGGCGATCCGGCGCAACGCGTTGTGCAGGTCCCCACCCGTGCAGGTAGGCACGGTCGGCGGGTGTGTCCAGCTCGAAACCCTCGACGAGCGCGGCACCCTGGGACTGGAACGCGAACGTCGGCACCATCGCAGCGCCGGGTCGAGGTCGCGGAAGCTCAGCGCCAAGCCGTAGTCGTACGCCGCCTCGCGGGCCTCCGGACGGACCGGGAAGGAGAGGCCGACGCTGTCGGTCGCCGGCTGCACGTGGATCGTGGCGAGCGAGTGTGAGCGGCCCCGCACGGCGCAGGCCGGGTCGTCGCCGGCGATGTCCCGGCCAGGTCTGGATCGTGCGCGGAGCGCTCGGCGAGCCGCGCAGAGCCGTCGGCGATTGCGGCAAGCAGCTCGGCCCGGGCAAGGCGCGGCCCACCCACGACTGCGAGGGTGCAGGCGAGGTCATAGCGGCCGCCGGGATGGTACGGGTCCCGAGCCAGCGCATCGTGAAACATCCGTTCGACCCAGCCGTCGCTGCCCCCTCGCGGCCGAGCGCGAACGCCTCGGCAAGCATCCGGTCGACTGGCGGCAGCCGATCGGCGTACGCCAGCGCGTCGCCCGGTTCCCGTTCGGGGCACAGCCGCAGGTACAGCGTGGTCAGCTCGTACCGGGCCAGCCTGTCCACGTCGCCGCCAGGGCGCGTCCGGCCCCAGCAGGCACGTCCGCCGGGCCTCGTCGCCCGCGCCGAGCCGGTCGCGTTGCAGGACCGCGAGATCGCGCACGGCCCGCAGACCCGCTCCCGCGTCCACCACCTGCCGCAGCGCGCCCGCCGCGTCGTCTACCCTGCCGGTGGCGGCCGCCAACTGGGCGTACCGACGACCAAGCGCCACACCGCCCACCTCAGCGAATCCCTGCCCGGCCACGGTGCGCGCCTCGTCGTCCCGCCCCACCGCAACGAGTCGCGCCACGCTGTTCAGATACTCCGCCGCCGTGTCTCACCCAGGGCCGGTCATCGTACCGCCGCCGAAAGGGGGAATGGGTATCGTGTGCAGTCCACGTGGAGTGGCAGAGGAGAACCATGAGACGGCTGCTGGCGCTCGTGACGGCAGGGGCGGTGGGGCTCGGGTGCGGGGGTGGGACGGCGGTCCGCGAACCGACCGCGCCAGTGTCGCGGGCCGTGCCGACGTCGGCCGGGGCGGTGTCGGGTCGGCCGGCCGGGACTTCGGTGGCGGCCTCAGCCGCCGCGCGGCTCGTGTGGTCCGGTGCGCCTGACGCTGAGCCGCCGGTACCGGCGCTGCCGCCGATGCCAGCTGCCCGGCCGTTCGTGGCCAGGTCGAATGATCCTTCGACGTTTTACGGCGGGTCTGCGGTCGTCACGGTCAGCGGCGCGTGGCGTGGGACGTTCACGTTCGAGGCGGCGGATCAGCGGGTGGCCTGCATGATGTATCAGTCGACGCTGCGATGGCTCGGCGGCGGGCGACTGCTCGGTACGTCCGCCGCCGCTGCCGACGACGGGGTTTCCTTCCAGGTCGATGAGGTCCACGGCCGGGTTGACCAACCACACACAGTCACCGGCAGACAGGTCAGCTTGACTCTGCGCGACAGCGGCGGCACCTCCTTCGAGGGCGCGGCCTCAAAACGCGACGGTGTGCCGAAGATGGCGTTGAGCGTCAGCCGAGACCGGCGGCAGATCGCGGTCAGCGCGACGATGCTGGCCCACCCGGCGTTCAGCCTGACCGACAAGCGGATCGGCTGGATCACCGTGCAGATCGTGGTGAGCTGCGATGGGCAGCCGCCCGCGCCGAATCCCACCATGGCCCGGTGACGTTGCCGTCACGCTGAGCGCAGGACCTGCCACTGGCTCCAGGCGAGTTCCGGCTCGATGTCGGCGTAGCCGCGGGTGCGTTCGAGGTGCTGCGCGTCGCCATACTGCATCGCGATGCAGGCGCCATCGCTGGTGAGGCGTTCCACCTTATCGCGGTGCAGTGGGCGGCCGGCCTGCCGCTCGGCGGCGGCGAGCACGGCGACCAGCGCGGGGACGAACACCAGCCGAAGCTCGCGCCGCGGATCCGCCACGCCGCCCTCGGGGCCCAGCCGCCAGGCGCCGAACGGGTTGTGGCAGGCGTGGTCCTGCGGGTAGCCGGCATCGGGCCAGCGTTCGAGGCGGCGGCGTGGGGTGTCCATGTCCGGCTGGAAGGTGTCGCCGGTGACCAGGACCGGGTCTTCGGCCAGCTGGTACACGTTGAACACCCCGAGGAGCCGGTTGGCCTCGGCGGGCGGGGCCTCGACCTCCGCGTCCGGCAACCCGAACGCGTGCATGCCGCAGGAGCGCGACACTCCGCCGTCCTGCAGGACCACGACGGTGCTGCGGTACAGCAGCCACGGGTCGCCGCCCTGCAGTGCCTGCATCCAGCGCGGGACGGTCCAGCCGAGCTTCGACTGCTCCAGCCGCACGCCCAGCGCCCCGGCGTCGCCCAGCGCGGCGATCAGCGCCGCCACCTGGTCCGCCGCCGCACCGAGGTACACCGGCAGATCCAGCACCAGCGCGCTGCCGGCACCGGCAATGGCGCGCTGCTCCTGCGGCGTCACCGTGCCGTAGCCGAACGAATCCCCGAACGAGCCGTCGTTGGCGACCCACTCCGCCAGCGCGCGGAGGCCGAGGTGCTGCGACGTGAGCGAGTCGCCGTCCAGCGTCAGGCCGGACCGTCCCAGGGCGTCCTGCCATTGGGCCGGGTCCGCGGCGGTACCGGGGACGAACAGCCGCACCGCGTACACAAGATCGTCAGCCATACCGCAGAGGGTAGTCAGCCCGTCCGGCCGTCGGGCAGCGTGTACTCCCAGCCTTCCCGCCAGCCGAACGGCGCCGTCGTCGCCACCCGCACCTGGCCGGTCTTCCAGTACGTCGAGGCGAAGATGGATGAGCCCGGATTCGACGCGAACGCCGTCATGAGCTCCATGCCCGTGATCTCCTGCGGGCAGCTGGCCTACTTCCTGATCCGCCGGCCGAGCATGCCGTCGCCCGCCACGAGGATCGAGCTGACCGTCGCGGCGCATGGCCCACGCGCCGACGCTCGGCCCGACCGTCGACATGTTCCTCGCAGTCCTCGCCGAACTCCGGATCCGTAGAGGTACTGCTGGCTTCGGCCACCTGCGGGTGATCGAGATCGTCGTGTCAGGCCCGCAGCTCGTGGCAGAACTTGGCTTGGCCGATTATCCGCACGCTAGCCTGCGGCTGGAGTGCTTGAGAAGGGTGACCAGCCCAGGTCTCCGACGATGAGTTAAAACAGCTGCCGGATCGCTATTGGTATCGCAAACAGGCCAGCGGCGATGGTGTGGCGACCGGTAGTGCTGGAGATGGCAGTAACGGCACGTCGACCGGCAAATTGCGGTGTCGAGACGCGGCCGCCGAGCTATCTTCTGCCGGTGACGAAAGACAACGAGTGGATCGGGGACCTGGGCCACCTTGCCCTCGCCGATGCGTCGCTTGGCGTGCTGCTGGTCGACATGCTGAGTCTCCTCGCCCATGCTGGTTACCCTGCTGGACCGTCCGCAGTGGACACCGGCAAGACGACCAGGCAATCGGCCCGGGCCGTCCAAGGTCTCCTGAGTGCGCAACCTGAGCTGTTCGGCGACACAGCGGGTGACTGGTTGTCGGACTTGATCGCAGTAACGGAGCTGCGTAACGAACTGCTGCATGCCGTGGCGTTGAATCGCTGTAGTGCCTGTGGGACGGCCAGCAGATTTCTTCATCCACGGTCAGGTAGAGAAGTCGATCGGTCCGAGCAGGTGGTGCGGGACGTTACTGCGCAAGCCTTGGCACTCTACAAGACTGGCATGGTCGTCGCTGCGCAGATTGCCGAGCGTGTCAACGCGCGCATCGTGGCCGGGGCCCGCCTGCAGGCGGAAGCTACGGGTGAAGTACAAAATCCGCCTCAGGTTTACCCACACCAGGCAGTCCACGAGTGCGCGAATTGTGCGGGCAATGGCCGCGGCAGGACGACGATGGCTATTGGTACAGCGGTTGAGGTCTACCCTCGCGAGCAGTTGCAGGCATTGATGGACGGTCAAAGAAGCTGCGGCCCTGACACCTCGCGAATCATCGCCGAGACCTGACCGAACACCGGCGGGTGGTGGGTCGAGGCTGTAGCTCTGTAATGACAGCCCAACTGATCCGCGTTGATGCTGCCAAAGGTTCCGGAAATGGTAGGTCGTCCGGCAGGAGCTCAAGGGGTGCTTAGTGGCCTTCCACTTCAGGATTCGATTCAGGTTCTCAGATGGTGCTCGGCTTCCCGTTGAAGACTCGGTCTGGGTGCTAGAAGACGACGGAGTGTCACAGGTTTACATGCGGTCACTCAAGGAGGCCGAGCCGCTTATTGAGGCGACCAATGCGGCCTTATTTGGAATTGGCTACCCCTCGGCGGGGGAGGCGCAAGCTGCGGGATCGCGCTGGCGATCCATTTTGCACGTGGCCTTCGCCCGCCTTAATATGGGAGTGGACTTCGGCGATCGCTCGCCCGCTTTTGAAGGTGGGTTGTCGGATTTTGGTATTGCGATGCTGTCGGATCAGTACGGTCAGCAGGTAATGAACGACCGACCTGGTGTTCTCGTGTACGGCGATCCCAAACCGCTATTCTTCTCTTCGTCGGCCATCGCCCGCGTACTTCCGAGTCGACGCAGGGCAGAGGGGACTTTCCTTGAAGCCGCACGGCTGGAGGGCCTTGACGTTACTCAGGCGGAGAGATTGGCATTTGAGCTATATGGAGCCTCGTTCTTTGAGACGCAAGCTGATGCTCGGCTCCTCATGGTCATGATGGCGCTTGAAACGCTGATGGAACCTCGACCTCGCGCACCTGAGACGCAGGCTCTCGTTCGTGACCTTATTCGTCAGGTGAAGGGATCTGACTTGCCGACGAGTGAGGTATCGTCGATTGTAGGCAGCCTGAAGTGGTTGGAAAGCGAGTCGATTGGCCAAGCGGGTCGGAGACTGGTGAGTGTGCTGGGTGGCCGCAGGTATATGGACATGGAGCCTGCTAAGTTTTTCACTAAGTGCTACACCCTTCGGAGTGCGCTTGTCCACGGCCACCTTCAAAGGCCAAGCCGCATGGACGTGGACATCGCTGCGTCGAACCTGCAGATGCTAACAGGTGAGTTGCTGGGTCGCCGTTTGTTGCACGTGACCGAGGAATGGCTAGTAGAGCAAGGGATGACGGAAGATCTGGAAACCCGCCAAGACACGGTAAACGACGAAGCGGGGCGAGGTCGAGCCGGGTCGATTTGGCGTACCGTACGGCGTCTTGCCGGCCTGCGGCGTGCCAGATAATTGATACCGATTTGGGGTAAGTCCCTATATCGGTCGCATTCGAGGTGATGTAGGCGCGTTCGCTTGTCGCCGCATCGCTTCCCAATGCCCCTGTGTTCGAGGCTCGTAGTCGGCGCCTGCGCGACCGAGCAGGTAATCGACCATCGCCCAGAGCGTTGCTGCGTCGCTCGGCGTCGACTTGCCCCTGATCCCAGGGTCATTGCGTTCTCGGATAGCTGCTGGTCACGACGGCAATCAGGTCGTGTGAGCGGCGGTTGGCTTGGCGCGTGGCGCGGGCGATGTTGGTCGCGCCGGCGGTGCGGTGGTAGCCGATCGCGGGTCTCGCGGCGACCGTGACCCCGGTCGCGGGTCCGGTCCCCGGCCGGGATCTGCGCCCAGGGCAGGCGCTTGAGCCGCTTGAACAAGGTCGGCTGGTCGGCTTTCACCTGGACCATCAGGTGCGCATGACGGCGGGTGACCTCGTCGGCGTGGCCGGTCTGGGTGTGCAGGGCATCCGCGATGAACAGCACGCCGGCAAGGGTGCCGAGCGCTGCCTGCACGGCGTCGAGCAGCGGCGCGAAGGCCGGGATCTCATTGCTCTTGGCGTCCACGGTGACCTGGGCAAGGACTATGCCGGTACTGGTGTCCAGCGCGGACAGCAGATGGACTTGACGGCCGCCGCCGAGGCGAGCGCCGCGCAGCGTCTTGCCGTCCACGGCGATCACCATGCGGTACCGCGTCGATCGCGGCGCTTGCGGTGTCACGGCCGGGGGTGCGCGTGCGGAGCCAACCGGCAAGAACGGCGCTGAGCAGCCGTCGTCGAGGCGGGTCAACAGCCGCCAGACGGTGCTGCCGACCGGTACCCTGCGGGTGAACCCGAGTCTGTCCTGAGCGTGTTCGTCCAGGTCGTGCAACCAGTCCGTGATTGCGGCGAAGGATGACGCCCCCGCCAGGACGGCGCAGACCGCAACCGCCAACAACGAGGTCAGCGGGTAGCGCACGCCGCGTGGGTCACGCGGATCGAGAACTGCGGCGAGGGCGTGCAGCAAGCCACCGCGTTCACCATCGGTGACCGGTGCAACCGGGCTGATGGAGGCGGGTGCCGTCACGGCCAGTGCTGAGATGAGAGATGATGCCATCGGCGGGTGGGTCTTCCTCGGAGTCGTGAAGCGTCGCAACTCCATGGTCACCGATGCGGCCTCACCCGCTCCCTTCGCCTCCACGAAGGCCAATCACCCTTCAAAACCCCTGTTCAACGCCCTGCCGCCCGACTACGCAATGGGCCTGCCCCTGATCCAGCCTTCATTGACGAGTCGGTCACCTTCACCGCGGGCTTCCGACCGGCTGCGGCCCGCACGATCATGCTCCACTTCGGCGATCCTGCCGCGGCGTACAGGCGCCGGAGCTCGCCGGCGAGTCTCGCCGCGGCACCGTCGCCCGTGGAGGTTATGGCCCAATCCAACACCACCGAGTTCGGGATGGAGCGGTCGCTCCCCGGAATCTCCGGAGAAGTTGCATTGAGCTGCACAAATGCCGGTCGCGGAGGTCGCTGGACGTCGCCGGAACTGTCGCTAGGCGCGACAACTGAACCGGGTCGGCGACTGGTGCAGGCCCACTACCCGGAGGTGACGATGGAGATCCTTAGCGACGTCGTGGGCTATTGCTTGAGCGGCGGCAAGATCGGCGCCGTGCTCGCGGGCAGCTACGGCTGCACGACGATGTACGCGGCCGTCGCGGCGGTCCGCGCGAAGCCCGCCACCCGCCGGCACGCGGCGGAACGTGTCCTCGCCATGCTGACGCAGCGGCGTACTTGTCGTCGCGTCTGTTGCACGACCACTCGGTGATCTACGTGCGCTTGGGCCGCCGGGCTCCGCCCTTGTGCCCGCAGGCAACGTGCCCCGCACCACCAAGCGGTCCACGTCTCGTCCGGCGACATGCCGCGGAATGCTGGGACAGCCCGCCCGGCCGGCTCACCCGAGCCGGCCGGGCGGCCAGCCCAGGTCACCGTTCGGACCGGATGCGTCGCGCAGCGTGCACCACGCCGGCGTGACGTGATTCGATGGCCTCAACCGAGAGGGAGGCCGTTCAAGCGTGGCGCTGGTCCTGACGGCGACGGACATCCAGAGCCCCACCCGGTGGCGCTGGCTGCTCAGCGACGAGACGGGCGCGTCGTGCGCCGACCGGGTCGTCGACCTCGACCCCGCCTCAGCACAGGTCGCAGCCCTGCGCGACCTGACCGCGCTTGCTGGACCGGCCGGGACCGCCGATATCGCCGCGCTCGGCGAGTGGATCGGGCGGGAGATCTTCGGCCCGACGTTATGGGCCTACCTCGACGACGTCGTGGTCGTCGTCGCGCTGCCGCCCGCGGCTGGATTCCTCACCGGCTACCCACTCGAGTTGGCCGCGTCAGAGGGCCGCTCGCTGAACGACCGCCTCGTCACGCTCGTCTACGAGTTCACCGGATCTGGACCCGGAGCCGGTGCCCGGCTGAAAGAGCCGGTCGGCGACGTCCTGCGCATCCTCGCCCTGTACTCGGCACCGACCCGCGAGGCACCGCTGAACCTGCGGCAGGAGCGGTTCGCGTTCGCGACCGCTGTGCGTCGCATCGAGTCGCGGCTACGCCGATCGGTCGAGCTGCGAGTCCTGCAGTACGGGGTGACCCGCGAGCGGCTGCGCACGGTCGCCGAGGAGTATCCCGGCTGGGACATCCTGCACGTCAGCGCGCACGGCCTGCTCGGCAGCCTGGTGCTGGAGGACGCGGCAGGCGCGCCCGACCCGGTGCCTACCGCCGAGCTCATCGACCTGCTGACCCCGGATCGCCGCCGGCTCAAATTCGTCACCCTGGCGGTCTGCGACTCCGGCGCCGCCGCGGCCGCGGAAGTGCTGGACACCGCTGGCCTCGAAGACCCGGCAGCGAAGGCCCTCGCCGCCGCCGAGCACCCGGCCCCCGGTCCGGTGGAGGGTCTGGCCCAGGGGTTCGTGCGCCAGCTCGACGCGGTCGTGCTCGCCATGCGCTATCCCGTCAACGACCGGTTCGCTGCCGCGCTGGCCGGTTCACTCTACCCGCGGCTGCTGGAACAGCGGTTGCCGGTCGCTCGGGCCCTGACCCTGGCGCTGCCGGAGGCGTTGGCCCAGGCCTCCGGCCCGGGACTGTCCGCGGCGGTGCCGATGCTTTACGGCGCCCAGGCCGAGCACCTGGTTCTGAACCCGCCGTCGGGCACCGTGTCGCTCGACCCGGCTGCCGTACGAATGGCTGGCTTCGACCCGGAACCGGATATTTTCGTCGGGCGCACCGCGACGCTCGCCGCGGCCGGCGCGCTGCTCGCCCCGGACAGCGGCGCCGCCGGCGTGCTGTTCCTCGGCCGCCGCGGCACCGGCACGACCAGCTGCGCCCTCGAGCTCGCCTACCAGCTGCAGGACCGGTTCGGCGCCCTGGCCTGGTGCCGGCTGCCGCGCGGCGAGGACCTGACCGCCGGCTTCACCGCCCTCGCCGCCACACTGCGCACTCAGCTCGGCATCGTCAACGTCCCGGACCTGTCCCGACCGGCCGACCTCGCGGCATTCCTGCCGGCGCTGCGCCGGTTGCTGCGCGAGAGCTCGCTCCTGCTCGTGCTTGACGATGCCGGCGCGCTGCTCACCGCCCAGGCCGGGTGGCGCGCGCCGCTGTGGTCGGACATCTTCGACACCCTCACCGGCCACGGCGGCGACTCCCGGCTCATCCTCACCGGCGACGTAACTCCGCCGGGCCTGGACGCCCGGCGGTTGCGCGTACTGCCGGTGGGGCGGCTGACGCTGCTGGAGGAATTGCAGGCTGTCATGCAGCGGGACCCGGCGGCGCCCGGCATCGGCGGCGCGCAGGCCCGACGGATGCTGACCCTGGCCGGCGGCCATCCGATGTTGCTGACACTTGCCGATCGGGCAACCCGCAGCAGCTCGGGCGTTTCGGCCGACCCGGGCGAGGCAGCCGACCAGCGCCTGCACGAGACGTTGGTGGCCCGCATCGACGCGGGCGACGACTGGGACACGATCGCCGGCCACCTGCAGCGCGCGCTGCATGGAGAGGGAGCTTGAATGGGCGGCAACGAGATGGAACTGCGCGCCGAGGAGACCATGCCCGGCCACTGGCGGTGGTTATTCCGCGGCCATCATTGCCGGGCAGTCTTCGATCCGCACGGCCCCGAGACCGGCTGGCGCGGTGAGCACGGCCAGCGGTCAGCGACCGCGGCCTGGATCTCTGATCGGGTGCTGGGACCTGAACTCGTCGAGGAAATCCGGCGCGAACGCCCGCACGCCCTGCGCATCGTGGCGCCACCGAGCGTCCTGCGGCTGCCGCTGGAGCTCGGCATCTCCGTCCCGATCGCCTACGAATTGCCCGATGGGCCGTCGTACCGGGCGCACCGGCCAATCGACCGGCTGCGGATCCTGATGATCGCAGCGACCGAGCCCGCACTCAGCCACAGCGTCCGCCGCGAGCAGCAGACCCTCACCCGGGTGGTACGGGCAGCCGCCACCCAGCACGGCAAGGCCGTCGAACTGCGGGTGCTGCAGCCCGGCCTAACCCGCGACCAGTTGCGCGAGACAATCGAGGAGTTCCCCGGCTGGGACGTGCTGCACCTCAGCGCGCATGGCCGCACCGACGGCATCGTGCTCGAACGCCCTGGCGGCGGTCCGGACCTCGTCGACAGCGAAAGCGTGCTCCAGCTGCTGCGCCCGACAAGCGACCGGCTGCAACTCGTCGTTGTCAGCCGCTGCCACAGTGACCGTGAATCCCTCGCCGAAACCCTGGACTGGCTCGGCCTGTCCGGCGAGCAGACCCCGGAGGAGTACCGGGGCCCAGGCTGGCACCACGGCGACCCGATCGGCTGGGCCGCGCTGGCGCACCGCAAGCTCGGCGCCGCCGTTGTGACGATGCGCTACCCGATCACCGCCGAACTCAGCAACGCCTTCGTCGGCACCTTCTACGAGGGACTACTCGGCGACGGCAACGTGAGCATCGACCGAGCCCTGCACGACGCCGCGGCCGACGCCGTGCAGCACAGCGCGATCGTCATCGGCGACACCACGCCGCTGCTCGTCCCGGACGGCCCCGCCGAGGCCGAGCCCGATCTTCGGCACCTCGACGGATTTCCGGAGCGGCCGGCGCGCTTCACCGGCCGCACCGAACAGGTCATCGCGGCTGGCGCAGCCCTCGCCGCCGACAGCGGACTGCCCGGCGTGCTGTTCCTCGGCCGGTTCGGCGTCGGCAAGACCGCATGCGCGATCGAGGTCGCCTACCAGCACCAGGACCGCTACCAGGCCCTGATCTGGTGGCAGGCCGCCCCCGGGATCCCCGGTCACCCGGCCGCCGTCGCGCTCGCGTTCGCGCTCGAGCAGGGACTCGGCCTGCCGGTGGTGCAGGCCGCCAGCGGCGAACCGCACCTGCGCCGATTCCTGCCACAGCTGCGCGCTGTATTGCGCGACCGGCCGGTGCTCGTCGTGCTCGACAACGTCGACGCGCTGCTGGACGACGACGGTCAATGGCAGGAGCCGCTGCTGCGCCAGCTCGTCGGCGCGCTGCTCGACCACGGCGGGCAATCGCGGGTGCTGATGACCAGCCAGACGGTGCCGGCCGACCTGACACGCAGGCCGCTGCGCTGCCGGCTCGACCCGCTGTCGGCCGGCGAGTCGGCGCTGCTGGCTCGGGAGCTGCCCAGGCTCGGCAAGCTCTTCCGCGAAGATCCCGAACTGTCCCGGCGGGTGCTGGTGCGCAGCGGCGGGCTGCCGAAGCTGCTCGAGCTGCTCGACGCCGCCTCCGCGGACACTGGCGCGCTGTCGACCAATTTGCTGCGCATCGGCGACGAGCCGACTACCGACGCACCATTCAGCGCCGAGCTGCTCGCCGACTGGACCCGGATCCTGCTCGAGGCACTCCCGCAGGCGGCGCGACTGCTACTGCAATTGCTCGCGCAGATCGAGGACGATGACCGCGTGGAGACGATCGTCCGCGATGCCTGGGTGGGCCTCGGCGACGAGTTCGCGCCGGACGCCCCGCCTCCGTTCCGCGACGCGCTCGCGCCGCTGCTCGCCAGCCGGATGGTCGAGGTCGTCGAACCCGAGGAGCCCGCCGACGAGCTGTCCACCTTGCGCCTGCCGAGCCCCCTGGCCAAACTCGTCTGCACCGCAATGCCGGCCCACGTTGCCCGGCTCGTCAACCGGGTCCTCGCGAACTACTGGAGCGAGGCATTCGAGCGGCTCCTCCACGAGGGTCACGACGGCGACGAAACTCCTGAGGCGGCGCTGCGGGCCCTGCCGTACCAGGTTCGCGGCGAACAATACGACGAGGCGCTGCGGTTGATGCGCAGCGTCGACCAGCGCGACCGGCAGCCGGCCGTCACCTTCGCGCTGCTGGGCCACCTGGCCAGGATCATCGCCCGGGACCCGGAGCCGGTGGTACGGGTGCCGGCCGAGGCCCTCGAGGCGCAGATCCTCGCCCGCCGTGAACCCGCCCAGGCCCGCGACCGCCTCCAGCACCTCTACCAGGCGGCCCGTGCGGAGGGCCTGGACCACGTCGCCGCCGCCGTAGCCACGGACCTGGCCACGGTGCTGTGCGAGCGCGGTGAGTTCACCGCCGCGGCGGACCTCGTCGGCGAGCGCAACCGCCTCGTACATGGGGTGTGGGACCAAGTCACCACCAGGTGCCTCGGACTGCACATCCAGGGCGCCCGCGGCGAGCTGGTGCCCGCACTTCACGGCGCCGTCAACCTCGCGGGCCGGATCCAGAGGTGGCCGCTGGCTGACCCTTCGATCGCCGGCGCCACCACGCCGTCGCGGGCCACCGAGGCCCTGCTGCGCGTGGCGTACAACGCGGCCGTCAGCCTGGACCGATGGCCGCTCGCGCTGCGCCTCAACGAGGCGATCGTCGCGAGCCTGAGCCGCCGCGGCGCGAGCCGACACGAGCGGGCGTGGGTCCAGTTCAACGCCTGCACTCCGCTGCTGCGTACCGGCGACCACGACGGGGCCCGGCGGCTGCTGAAAGAGTGCCTCGATATCTTCGAGCAGACCCATGACCTGCGCGCGCTCGGCGCCGCCTACAGCGCACAGGCGGAAATAGCGGCGCTGGCCGGCGACCGGCACGACGCGCGGGTCCTCGCCCTGGATGCTCTGAGGCTCACCTACTCCGGTGCCGAGCCGAACAACGTCGCCGCCGGGCACCACAATCTCGCCCGATACCTGGTCGCCGACCGCTCGCCGTTTGCCCTCGCCTCCGCGCACCGCATCGCGGCCGGCATGCTCCTGCTGGCGACCGGGCGGCACGGGCCCCTGGCCGCCACCGTGCGGGCGCTCGCCGCAGACCTGCGGGTCCACGGTGATGTGGACCTGCCGGGCAGCATCGACGTGTGCGTCAGCCGGGTCCAGTCCGCCGACGGCGTGCGCTTCGCCGACCTGCTCACTCTGCTGGCGCCGGACCCGGACCGGCAGACCGCGCTGTTCGCGGACGTGATCGCCGGAGCCAAGGAGGCCGGCAGGTCCGGCGATGAGCTGCACTCGACGCCGACGCTGCCCATCATCCTGGGGGCGTTGTGAGCGACGTCTACATGCTGCGCACCCACGACGTCGCCAGCGACACCCGGTGGCGGTGGGTGCTCACCGACGATGCCGGCGTCGCCGTCCTCGACCACGACGTCGAGCTCGATGGAGCGTCGTGGCAGTACGAGGCGTTCCGGGACTTGTACCGCTGGGTGCACGAACCGCAGGACACACCCGCGGCGAAGCTGGTGGCCGACATCGGCGACTGGATCCGCGCGGAGGTCCTGGGGCCGGCGATCGCCGAGCGGGTGTCCGGATCGACCGTGCGCGTCCGGCTGGAGCAGGACTCCGCATTCCTCTACGGTCTGCCGCTGGAGCTGCCGTTCGCGGCGACCGAAAGCTACACGACGTTCGTCTACGAGCTTGACGATGGTACGTCCGGCGGTCCCGCCGCAAAGACGCCCGTCACCGACGAGCTGCGGATCCTGGGTCTGTTCTCCACCCCGCGCGCCGGCACGTTGCTGCAGTTCCGCCGGGAGCGCTACGAACTGGCCCAGCACCTGCAGCGCATCGGCGGGAAGCTCCGCGTCGATCTGCGCATCATGCAGTACGGAGTCACCCGGGAATCGCTGCAGGAGGCCGTCGAGGAATACGAGAGCTGGGACGTGCTGCACCTGTGCTGCGGCGGCACCATGCCGGGCTTCTGGCTCGAGGGCCCCGACGGCCGCCCCGAGCGGCTCACGCTGGAGGAGCTCATCGCCGTGCTGCGCCCGGCCCGGAAGCGGCTCAAACTTGTCGTGCTGTCCGCCTACCGCTCCGGCGCCGACGCGGTCGCCGCCCTGCACACCATCGGCCTCGACGCTGTCGCGGCGGATCTGACGCTGGAGCTCGACGCGCGGCCGGACGATGGCGCGTTCCCGATCCGCGAGCTGATCCACGGTCTCGTCCGCGAGCTCGACGTGGCCGTACTGGCCATGCGGTACCCCGTCGTCGATGACTTCGCGATCACGTTCGCCCGGGACTTCTACTCCTCGGTTTTGACGTCCAAGAACCCGGTGACGCGGGCGGTCGCGCTGAAGCTGCCGAAATACCTCGCCGGGCCGCCATCGCTGCTGCGTCCGCCCCTGTCGGTGTCGACGCCTGCGCTGTTCGGCCGGACCGCCGTCGACCTGTTCCTCAAGCCCAGCGGCCGGCCGCTGAAGCCGCTGCCGGAGTATCCGTTCGTGCAACCTGAGGCGACGGCCCTCGTCGGACACGTCGATGCGCTCGCCAACGCCAACTTCAGCCTCACCCCGGACAGCGGCGTCGCCGGAGTGTTGCTCATCGGCCCGGCCGGCGTCGGCAAAACCACCTGCGCGCTCGAGCTCGCCTACGAGCGCCGCGAGCGGTTCAGCAAGGTGATGTGGTGGTGCGCCCTCGGCAACCCCGCCGAGCTCGCCGCGATGCGCGCAAGCCTGACCGCGGCGCTCGTCGAGCAGTTGGACCTGCACCACCCCGACGACGAGGCCCCGGACTTCGACCGCATCGTCGGCCGAGTGCAGCACCTGCTGCAGACCGAGACGTACCTCATCGCCTTGGACGGTGTGGAGGCGCTGCTCACCGACGCCGGGGACTGGCGCGACGAAAAGATCCAGCGTCTCGTCGGCGTGCTGACCGGTATCGGCGGCCGGTCCCGGACGATTCTGACCAGCCGGGTGCTGCCGACAGCGGCCGTGACGGCGCTGCACCACGAGGACGTCGGCCCGCTGCGTGACGAGGATGCCGTGATGCTCTGTTGCGAGAAGCCATGCCTCGGCGAACTGCTGCATTCCCCTGACGGAGCACCGGACGCGGAGGCCAGCCGCGCATTCGCCCGCGGCGTGCTCAAAGCCGCAGGTGGCTCACCGCGCCTGCTGGCGCTCGCCGAGCAGGTCATCGGCTTCGCCCGACGGTCCGCTGTCGACGCCGGTGGTGCTGCGGTGGGGCCGTTCGGCCCGCAGCGGGCCGCCGTTGTCGAAGCGCTGGCCCGGTCTGCCAGCGGGGCCGACGAGGCGGAGACCGGACTGCTCAGCGAGATCCTCGGCAGTCCGCTCGGCGGTCCACTGTGGATGGAGGTTGCGCCGGTATTAGCGCGAGTGGTCGCCGGCGAGCGCGGCGAAGCTCTCATGGTCGCGCTCGGCGCCCCAGCGGCGGCGCTCGTCGGCGAAGTTCTGGCGGCCTCCGCCGGTCCCTGCCCGGTGAACGCGGCCGACGGGCCAGTCAGTTAGCCAGGGCGCTGAACAGCCAGTAGTCGCGGCCCGCACGGTTCTTCCGCCCGCGCAGGCCGAACCGCTCGGCCGGCGGGTGGCCGTGGCGGATGAGGTCGAACAGGTCGGACAGCACCGAGGTGCGGTCGCCGAAGTAGGCATGGCCCATCAGGCCGGTCTCCAACAGCGACGCGTCGATAGTGTCCACGCCGTCGACGACCAGGATGTCCGGACCTGCCTGGCCGGCGCGGGGGTAGCCCTGCACCATCTGCGACGCGCGCAGCGCTTCATCGTTGGACGAGGCGTACAAGGTGTAGCCGGTCGCGCGGCCGGCGAAGCGGGCGGCTTGCTGGGTGAAGGACGAGGCGTCGACGTCCGGCGCGGCGAAGGCGACCTGGCCCAGGTGCCTGGCCGCGTCCGGACCGAGAGTGGCCAGGCCGTCAGTAAGGACCCGGTTGCCCATGCTGTGAGCAATGGCGTGCACGCGCCCCGCGCCGACACCGGTGAGCGCGAGGTCCAGGAAGTCCGCGAAGTGCCCTGCGGTCTCGTCGGCGTTGTTCTGGTCGGCGACGTAAGCGTGCAGCTGGGCTCGTGACGGCCAGCTGTACAGCATCGGTACGCCGGGAAAGTTGAGGTCGTAGGCGATCTGGGCGGCCCGGCGGGCGGCGTCGGCGAACGCGACGTTGTAGCCGTGCACGAATAGCAGGAGGTCGCCGCCCGCGATCGCGGCGCTCGTCCGGACAGTGAACGCGGCCCGGTCCAGCGGATCGACGCCAAGCAGCACGACGTGCTTCGCGGGGTCCGGACGGAACTGCAGACGCCACAGCTGGGGCTTTTCCAGGCCGCCCATGCGGTGGTCGTCGGGGATGCTGACACAGGCCACCCCGAACGACAGCTCACCACGATCGCCGCCGAAGCGCCGCTCGGGCTCGGTGCGGCCGGTGGCGGCGCGGTCGGTGGCGTAGTGGACGGGCACCTCGACATACCGCTCGTGCGCGACGGCGCCGGGGATACCAGGGCCGCGAGTGAGGTCGGCCTCCAGCAATACGGCGGCCAGCTGCCGCACACGCGCCCAGGCCGCAGGCCAGGAGGCGAACGCGTCCTCGACGGTGTACTCGGCCTCGACTGTCCCGGTGGACTCAAGCTCGCGCAGCGCCGGCAGCAGCGCCGACTCGAGTGCCGCCACGCCGTCCGGGCCGAGGTCCGGCAGCGCCAGCAGCTCCGGCCACGCCAGTGCGATCGCATCGACCAAAAGCCGGGAGCTGTCCATACGCGGATTCTGTCATTTACACCCGTGCGCCGGCCCAGCTCCGGCGCCGTTTTGTCCGAACGTCTCGATCAATGCCCCGACCCGCCAGTGTCCGCAGCCCGGGGCGCTGACCCCTGACCTTGGACTCCTCCTTGGACCCAGATCACATCCGTTCGACGTAGCCGGCGGCGCTGTTCTCGGGCGGGGTGGTGTACACCTGCGGGATCAACGCTGGGATGTCGGAGCCAAATCGCACGTACTGTTCGGCGTAGGTGCGCAGGATCCGTCGCTCGGCGTCATTGCCGCGTAAGGACTGATCCAGCCGGCTGTAAAGGCTCCGGGAGACGTCTGTCGACGATCGGCCGGTCAAGCCTTCCCGATCGGCCCACCAATCGATGAGCTCCTTCCAGGTGAGTCCGTTAGGACCCAATGGCCGGTCGTAGACCAGGCAGTACTGCTCGTTCTCCACAATGTCGAGGTCGTTTGTTGACCGCGTCACGGAAGACGATCTTCGGTTGGGCCCGTTCGCCGCAAAGATCAGGTTCTTAAGGTCACCGACGACGCCGGTTGGCACAGAGGGCAACCCGCCTTGCACTGACGCGCTAGCCAGTGGGACCGCCGAAGCGGACATCGAAAAGTGTCGTACCGTATCTGTATGGTGGCCTTCGGTGATGGGTCGAACTGGAAGGGGCACCTGTGAGCAAACGCAGCAGCCGGGCACGCCGCCGCGAGCGAATCCGCCACCCGATCCCAGCTGGCAGGCTGTCGCCCGGGGGTGAGCGCCGCTCGGGCGGGGACCTGACCGAACAGCACATGCGTGAGGGGTGGCGGGTCGACGACGGCGCGCTGCTGATTCGGCTGGCCCGCGCGGAGGAATTGCCGGCCATACGGAGGCTGCTGCCGTTGACAGGTGTACTGCTTGAGCCCGAGGTAGCCGATGCGGTAGAGACGGGCGTCATGGCGGGCGCGCTGCGCGTCGCGGTTCGTGAGGGGCGCGACGCGATGCTGCGGCATATGGCCGGCCAGTTCTTCAGCCACCAGGGCGGCGATTCCGTAGTGCCGCTGCAGCAGGTGACGCTGGTCCTGGTCGCGGAGCACCCGGCGCGCGGGGTGGTCGGCGTCGTGCTCGCCAATCCGCCCATCAACGTGATCCACCAGTTGACCGACCAGAGTCGGCGCGCCGCTGTCGGCCGGCAGCAGGTGACGCAGATCTTGCTGTCCGGCACGCTCGGCATCGCTCGTATCCGGGCGCTCGCGGTGGCCGAGGAGTTTCGCGGTCGAGGCGTTGGCGGGGAACTGTTGCGCCGCTGCTGGCAACTGTTCGACCATGCCGGCTACCTGATCGTGTACGGGCAGGCGCCGGACACCGAGCAGCTCGAGCGGTTCTACCGCTCCCAGGGCTTCGACGTTCTTGCCCCAGGCGCCGGATGGGATCCGTGGGTGGTGTTCGGCGTGCACGCGGACGTTCGGTCCGACGCTGAGGAACGGGTCTTCATCCGACATCGCCCGTCAGATGCGGAACGGCGGCGGGAACGCGCGATCCCGACACCGCGCCGTGGCGGCACGGCGGCCGAGTCCTGACTAGCGCTTCGCCGCCGACTGCGGCCGTCAACACCGTGCCCGGACGCTTCTCGAAGCAAAGGCGTTCGGACCATCGGCGGGTCTTCTGCGAACGCCGCTGTCTGGTGCGCGAAGCCATCTGACCACGGCGCCGCGACATCGGGTGGCTGCTGTTTATACATCTACATCTCTAGATGCAGGGAGAACCGGTAGTGGACGAGCGCAGTGACGCGGCGGCACCGGAGCGGCCCGACGGAGAACCTCTGAAGGGTGCTTCGGAGTCGTGGCTTGCAGAGGCAGGCAGTGTCGTGGTTGCAGCGGCCGAATCAATGTGGCGACAGGCTCGCGATCGTGAACACAGGGACTGGCCACCAACCTGGCTCAAACTGTTCATCGTCTTGGCCGCAACCGTGGTTCTAGCCATCGTTGTGGTTCCGCTGATGCGTGGTATCGGCATCGGCGTGGCCAAACTCACCGGCTGGGGCCGGGAGCAAGCGTTGGCGCGTGTCGTGCTCGACCCGGTGAACCGCTACCTCAACGAGCACGCCGCCGCTCTGCCGGTGGACGCAGACACACTGTGGTGGACCTGGTGGCTCACCGGCGGGGTCCTGGTGCTGTTCAGTGCGTTCCGTTCATTGGGCGCTCGGATCGGGTGGGTGCTGTACGGCGCGGCCGGAACGGCCATGATCACCGCCGGCACCGCCACATCCGGACGCTGGATCGCCGGCGGCGTCGGTGGTCTGTGCTGGTGCCTGCTGTCCATACCCGTACTACGGCGACCGCCTACGGCTCCAGCCATCACGGTTGTCGGCCCGGCGCCGGCCGCGACCGGACCGGCGGCGGATCGTCCCAACGGGCCGCCGACGCGAGCGGCGGATGCCGCAACCAACGGACCGGCGGATTCCCCGCCCGATGATGACGATGTTGCTTGGGCCGCACAAATGTACGAGGTTCTGCTGCGGCGCGAGCGTCTCGCCACGCGGTCCACCCAACGCTGGACCGCAACGACGCACGGCGCCAACGGGTTCACCGCAGTCGCCGACGACGGCCGGCGCGCGGCCGGCATCGCCATCTCAACCGAGGCGGTCCACGAGATGCTCGCCGGACTATCCGACCCGCCCGGTCAACGTCCCCGCATCGACTGGACCACCACGCCGCCGGCCGCGCCCCACACCCGCCGCGTGAACTATGACGACCTGCAAACGCCAGACGCGATCCATGACTTCGTCCGCCGCAATCGCAACGTCCTCGCGCAACTCATCGACGTCTTGCAGGAGCGTCGTGAGACCTGGCCGACCGAGAAATCCGAACTCCGTACCCGGATCGACGAGCGCGCAACGGCACTGAACCTCGGCTGCCCGCTGGCGAGCGCCGCGTCGTCGTTCATGCCCGAGCCCGCCGGCCCGGACACCTTCGGCACGATCGCCCTCAACGACTGGGTACCGATCGACACGATCATTGCCGGAGGCGGAGCGGCGTCCTGGAACGACTTTGCCACGCACCGGCCGCGAATTGTTGGGATGATCATCCAGAAGCTGCTCACAGCCGACGATCCGCAGCAAGCATTGCTTGAGATCCTTGCCGACGGCGGACACCTGTACCTGAGCCGCTACCACGGGCCCGCCGGACCGATCCACGTCATCACCATCAACGGCACGCATCGCACACATGCGTTGCGCCTGCTCGACGTGTCGCTGATAGCCGCCGAGGTAACGGTCGACGCCTTGCCCCCTCGAATTGATGTGTTCAGCACATCGAACAGCGACGGCTGGGGCGAGGATCGCCACCACGGGCCCACAGAGGCGCTCTGGCGGGCCTTGATGGACCGCGACCTGCTCACCGGACGGATCGTCAACGCCGGCTTCGACGCCGTGCTCGAGCCCTACCGCGTCACCGCGCCGTGGTTGCTCTGCAGCCCGCGCGACGCTGCCGCGACCAGCGCCGCCTACGAGCGGCTCTATCCAGGAGCCCTTGGTATCCCGATCGAAGCCATGGGCGGTCCCGCGCAATGGTGCCGTTGGCTACTCGACGACCCATTCCCCTCGCACAGATAGCCGCGGCGGCGACGGGCTGGGGCGGTGCGGCGGGCCCGATCGGCACCTCTTGGTACTAGTTGTTACCTTGCCGGCGGCGCGGGCGCGAGCATCACGATCGTGGTCGCCTCGTATCAATAATCGCCCGTTGGTGCAGCGCCGTCGGACCCGCTCCCGCCCGTCACGCCGTGCCGCAATGCTGCGACGCACGCGTGTTCAAGGCCTCGCTAGACCACCTGGTGGCCGTCGATGGGCTGCGCGAGCGGGTGCGGCCGCCTGGTTCCTCTGGGCCGCGTCCAGCACTCGGTCGAGCTCGAGTACGCCGATCGCGACTTGCAGTTGGAAGCCGCTGGCAAGCACGGCGAGCCATTACTGAACCTTGGTCTCGACGTTCCAGGCGCCTTGGCGAGGTCGCTGATGTCGGCCTTGTGTTTGAGCTTCTCGGCGAACGCATCGAGCTTGTCGATGACCTCGTTGCATCGCGGTTACCTCGATGCGCGAAGATCGTAGGATGCAGGACCCAGCCACCGGGCTCGTGCCTCACACTTTTGCACTAGCTTCGCACGTCCAGCGTGTGGACCTATCGATCGACGTGCACCGGCAGAGTGGCTACGGTCACGTGGGCGCCATCCTCGTTGACGCTATCCTGCAAGCTGGTATGCGATACGAGACGGTGAACGCCCGAGCACACCGGTTCCGCTCCGAACAGCCAGATGCGGACACAACAAGTGGTCTGTTGGCACTCGGCGGCCCAGATCGCCTACGCGAGATGCTCAAGTGGCCCGGCAAAAAGCCGGACCGCATCCATCGACTTGCCCTTCACCTGGCTACCCACGGCGTCGATACGGTCGAGCAACTTGCGGCTTTCGTCAGCAACCGAGAGAACGTCACCGCACTCTGTGCGATAAACGGTGTGGGTCCAAAGACCGCGGATTACCTGTGCATTCTGGCTGGCGTGTCCACTGCAGCAGTCGATGTTCATCTTCGTTCGTTTGCCGCCGACGCCGGCTTGCCGGATCTCTCATACGGCGACCTGCACAGCTGCTACTTAGGGGCCGCTGAGCGCCTTGAAGTGGATCCCCGGGACCTGGATCGTGCGGTCTGGAGGTATGTCTCGGGTCGTTAGAGCAACGACCGTGGTGAAGCCCGATCGGGCAACCCCAACGGGCCGACAGCAGGGGCAGACGGTGAGCGCCGAACAGGGGCAGGCAGTGATGCGATGAGCGAGTACGTCTATCCAGTCAACGAGAACGACCCGGAAGCGTGGGGATACGACGAGCGTGTACTCGACATGTTCCGAGCCGTCCGACCAGGCGACATCGCCGATTGGCACCTCGGCAGCAGCTTCCGCCTGCTGAAGGCCGCCGACACCATCTGGGTGTATGCAGGCGTTCCGTACTCTCGGATCGTCGCGCGCGGCGTTGCCGTTGATGGCCCTCGCTGGTCGGAAGCCCATGCCTGTTGGCGGATCTACATCCAGTGGGATACGCAGACGACCAGGCAGCTCCTCTCCGCCTCGACGCCGCCCGAGGTCCTGTCCTCCTCCCCGCGGACCGTACGCACGCTCGACTCGGCCGAAACTGACCGGATACAGGACTGGCTCGATGCCGTACGTGCACCGCGACCGCAGATACTGCCGAAGTCCCGCATCCGGAGACTCCAGCAGGTACTGGACCGACAAGGCCAACCGGCATTCCGGGCTGAACTTATGAAGGCCTACCACGGGCGGTGTGCGATCAGCGGGTGCGATGTCAGCGACGTGCTTCAGGCCGCTCACATCGACCCAGTCGCCAGCGGCGGACTGACCACGTCAGCAACGGCCTATTGCTACGTGCGGACCTGCACAACCTCTTCGACAAGACGCTCATCTGGGTCGACGGCCGCAACCACGTCCGCGTAGATCCAAGACTCAAGAACTCCGAGTACGCCGAGTTCGATGGAGTATTGCTACGTCAGCCGAGCGGATCCGCGAGTCGACCAGACAAGGAAGCGCTCCGTCGTCACCGAGAGCGAAGCCTCAGCAGCTCGTAGTTGGCGCTCGCAGGCACAACCTCCGACACGCGTCACAGCGAGTCCGCCCGGCTAGCGTCGATTCCCGACGTCCGCACGAGCAGGACAGCCAGCGAGAACTGCCACGGACCGGTCCGGGTGATTCACTCCTTGGCGGAGGTCGCTATGTCACGAGGGGCTGGCCCTCGGTGCTCGTTCACCAGGGCTGCACGGCGTTTCAGGTCCGCCTCGCTTGGGTCGTAGAGCAGCCGCAGCGCGTGGCTAAGCATCTGAGCGCCTTCCAGGACGTCCTGAGGGCTTAGCCCCGACTCGTGGCTGCCGGAGTTGCCAATCCACTTCACCGCCAGGAGCATTTCGGCGGCATCGGGCTTGGTCTGGGCGAATTCCGTGATGCGCTCGTGAGCCGTTCGAGGCTTAGGCGGCTGCCCGCCACCCTGCGTGTTGACCGGTCTGTACTTGTCGATCGCCTGCACGGTCATCAACTCCTCGACCGCCACCCGCAACCGGCCCGCGGCTCCGGCCGAGTCGGTCCACATCACCACCGCGGCCGCGCAAGCTGCGTCTTGAACCGTCTTCGGCGTGAGCGGTGGGCAGGCCACGATCGACGGCGCCGGGTACGCGAACCGCAACCGATACCGCTCGGCGTACCGCTCCTGATAGTTCCATTCGTTGAGGGGAGTGGGTTTATCGACGACCTCAAAGCCACCGGCCACCGCCACACCTTCCAGGCATCCGGAAAGCGAGCAGGTCAGAACGCCGGTAAAAACGCCCGTTATCCACTCCGGTTCGAAGCCCTCAGGGCATTCGGCCTCGGACTGACGCGACACTGCGGAGCGCTGCGTGACGAACTCACCAGTCTTCTCCAGATGGCCACGCGAGCAGGAGGGGCAGACGATGTACGGCAGGTCGAAGAACCAGTCGGTCAGCGGAAGAAGCGGGTGGTCCACCCCGGACACCGTACGCGGCCACGAATCTGTGCGCCATCCACATTCCTGCGGTACAGCTTGACCCACGTCGTGCCACTTCTGTCCGGAGCGCACCATTCGACCTCTCCGGTGGGCAGCGCCGGAACGGGCGGAGCGGTCGCCGGGCTTGCCACGGTCGACCGGGCTCGGGGCCGCCGGTCAGATCGCCCATTTTCCGCCCGGACCTGGATCAGCCACCCGTCGGCCATTCGTCACCCGTTCGGGGATTTTCCTTTGAACGCCGTGCCCAGACGGCCGACGATGGGCAGCCGGCAACGGCGTCAGCGTGGCCGTCCTGCTGCTCGGCACGACAGTCACCGCGTTCCATCAGCGGGCTGGCGTGGGCAGCACCCGCTTCGGCGACAACGCGTGGAAGAACGCCCCGGCCGTCGTGGCCCGCAAGGGGTTCGCGGCGATGATGGCCGGCCGGGACCACGTCATCGGTGGTGGCCAGGCCAAGGTCGTCGCCAGCGCGGCCGCGCACGTCGACGAGGTCCGCCGCGTCGATTTCGACCCGCTGACCGCGGCGCAGCAACGGCAGCTCGGCGCCATTGCCGAGCGAATGCTCCGCGCGGCCCGACGAGCAGGATGCGGGCCTGCTTCGCGCCGGCGTCGTACGCGGCCAGTGCCTGGGTGGACCGGTTCTGGTTGGCGAGGGAGACGGCGACGGTGTTGCCGGACATCAGCCCGTACCAGTGGTAGAGCCACCAGGCGCCGGTGGCACGGTTGTTCTAGGTGACGAGCTGGTCGAGGTCGCCGGGTGGGGCCCAGTAGGGGTAGAGCGCTCGCCAGGACTACGCAAACAGGCTTGGCAGCGGTGTTCAAGGTCGAGCTAGACCACCGTTGTACCTGTCGATGGCCTGGGCGAGCGGGTGTGGTTGCCCGGTCATCGCGGCGAGGGCGCCAGCGACGGCTTGCAGGTCGGCGCGGATGTAGGTCGTGGTGGCAGGTCCGGTGGTGTCGGTGTGGCCGGCGTAGGCGCGGGCGGTGCCGTAGCCGAAGTGCCGTTCGACCCAGGTGAGGGTGGTGTGGCGCAGCCAGTGGGCGGTGATGCCCTGGGCGGCGACCCAGGGCAGGTGGGTGCCGATGCGGTGCCAGAGCTGGTCGTAGCGGCGGCTGGTCAAGGCGCGACCATTGCGGTACCGAAGCAGCGGGTCGGTTGGTACGACGGCGCCGCGGACGGCGGCGTGCTGGACAAGGCTGGCGGCGAGATCGAGGCTGATCGGCTGCCAGCGCATCGTGCCGCCCTTCTCGCGCAGCAGGAGCAGACCGCGTTCGGCGTCCAGGTCCTGCAGCCGCAACCCGAGCGCACCGGCGCGCCGGCAGGCGGTTTCGGTGTGCAGGCGCAGCAGCAGCGCGTCCAGGATCGTGTCGTTGCCGGTGGTGCGGGCGACCTGGTTGATGTCGGTCAGTTCGGCCGGGGTGAGCGCCCGCCGGGTGGTGGGGAGCCGCCGGGGTTTGCGGACGCGGTGGGCCGGGCTGTTCGCGGCGTCGATGAGGCCGTCGGCGATGGCGACGTTGTAGAAGGCGCGGGCGGCGGCGATGAGCAGTTCGCCGGCGTGGCGGCCGCCGCGGCTGTTGCGCCGGGCTCGGGCGTTGCCAACGACGCGTCGCTGGAGCGCCTGGATGTCGCTCGCGGTGATGGTGTCGATGGTGAGGTCGCCCCAGGCCGTGGTCATGCGCTGCCAGTAGCTGCGGTACGCGCGTAGCGCGCCGGGGCCGGCCGCGGCGAGGACCTGCGGGAGGTACTCGTCGAACGTCGGCAGCGTGGGTCGGGCGTCGCGCTGCAGGTCGGCGAGGGTGACACCGAGCTCGGCCAGGGCTGTCCAGGCGGCGTCCAGCCGTGCGCGGTCAGCTGCCATCGCCTGCGGCGAGCTGGTCGGCCAGGAGTCGCGCGATGGTTCGGGCCGGGTACACCAGCAGCACGTCATGGGCGGGATCGGCGAGCAGGACGACCACGGCGCCGGCGGCGAGGTGGCACAGTTGCCGGACCGACGCCGGGATGGCGAGCAGGCCAGTGGCGCCGATGGCGTGCCGGCCCACCGGGTTGGACCTGGCCGTGACGGCGCCGTATGCGATGTCGAACTGCACACGGTGCCCGGGTGGCCAGCCCAGCCGGTGCAGCAGCGGGCGTGCCGAGATCCGGCCGGACGGATCGAGCCGGCCGACGTCAAGGTGTGGCTCGACCTGGTCGGGCCCGGTGGATCGTGCGGGCAGGTGGGGCAGCGGCGGCCGTGGTGGGCGGACGCGGGGGAGTGGTACGGGTATGAGCGCCGCGATCATCTGCTCGGCCGGGGCCGGAACGCTGCGCCGCACGCGGATCATCGTGGCCGCCTGAGCGCGGTCCGCGCATGGCGAAACCCGACCGGGTGGTCACCCGCTCGGGTCTGCTCCTGGGATGCTACGAGTTCGTCGATCTTGGTAAACATTTACCAAGACCAGTGTCGAAGGGGGGACTTGAACCCCCACGCCCTTGCGGGCACTAGCACCTCAAGCTAGCGCGTCTGCCATTCCGCCACTTCGACTTGCTCCGACCATCCTACCCGGTCGCTTTCTCACCGCCCGGCTGGCCGACGGAGACATTACACGGTCTACGCGGATCTTGGCGAATCGGGGGGTGCGACACGCGAAGGGCCCCGGCGGAGGGGGGAGCGCCGGGGCCCGTTTCGCCTGGGTGGCCGGTGGGGGGTGCCGGCCGCCCGACGTCAAACGTTGAAGATGCTCACGCCGCCCGGGCCTACGAGTAGGGCGACGACGATGAGGATGATGCCCCACAGGATCTGTCGGCGGAGAAGTGCGACGACGCCGGCGATGCCGATGAGGACCGCGATGATCCACAGAAGAGTTGCCATGATGGTCTTGTACCTCCGGGGAGAGATCGATAAACGTGGTCAGCCGGCGAGGTCCTCGGGCCAGGTGGTGCGGCGGGTGAGGACGTCGCGGACCTTGTCGACGACGGCGACGGCCGGGTCGACGAGCTTGTTGAGCGGCGGTTTGGCCGGGGTGTTGGGGTGGGGTCGGGTGGGTGCGGCGCCGCGGGCGATCAGGACGCGGTTGCCGAGCCGGACGAGCTCGGTGTCGCTGCACTGTTCGCGGAGACGGGGGAACACCCCCTTGCCGGTGCGGTCCGCGTGCGAGCGGACGTGGGTGGCGACCGCTTCCAGCGCGTCGTGGTACGCGGCACCGGCGGCGGCGGGGGTCGCGTGCAGCCGCTGCAGGGCGAGGAGCAGCTCCGCGTCCGCGGCGACCTCCTGCGAGGCGATCGGGTCGCCGTCGGGCAGGACGGCCTTGACCGTCGGGTAGAGGTACTGCTCCTCGGCGGACAGGTGCCGCGCGAGCGTCGCCACCAGCACGTCCTCGATGTCCTGCGGCCTGGCCTTCTCCTGCTCGTCGGGGGTCGCGAGCCGGTCGCAGAGCTGGGCGAGCTGCTGGTGGTCCTCGTCGAGGAGGTCGAGCATGCTCGGTCCGCCGAAGACGACCTCGTCGTCCTCGATGCCCGGCACCGGCGGTAGCGGCGGCAGCGGTGCGGCACTCACGTGCGCCTCCTCGATCGGTTGTTGTCGTTGCCGCGTCGGTACCCGAGGCGTGACTTCTTGAAACGAGTGGTTACCGGCCAGTACGCTCCCATGTACCGCCTTCGATGGAAGCCGGCCGCCACCTGCTACGGAAAGGGGCCGCCATGTCCCTCACCAGGCGGGGACTGACCGTCCTCGCCGCCACCCTGGTCGTGCTGCTGGGAGCCACCGCTCCCGCGTACGCCGCAGCCGGGCCGCCACCCGGATCGATCGCCAGCATGGGCGACTCCATCACCCGCGGGTTCAACGCGTGCGGATGGTTCGCCGACTGCCCGTCCCGCTCGTTCAGCACGGGCAGCACAGCTTCCGTCAACAGCCACTTCCTGCGGATCCGCGCGGTGAACCCGGCGATTGACGGCCACTCGTACAATGACGGAAAAAGCGGGGCGAAAGCCGCTGACATGCCAGGTCAGGCCCAGACCGCCGTCTCGCAGCGTGTCGCCTACGTCACGATCCTGATCGGCGCCAATGACGCCTGCACCGCGTCGGAGTCGACGATGACCAGCGTGGCCGCGTTCCGGGCGTCGCTGGACGCGGCCCTCGGCACGCTGAAGGCCGGCCTGCCCGAGGCGAAGGTGCTGCTCATCAGCGTGCCCGACCTGAAGCGGCTCTGGCAGGTCGGCAAGGACACCTCCGGCGCGCGCACGGCCTGGGGCCTGTTCGGCATCTGCCAGTCGATGCTGGCCAACCCGACGTCGACCGCGTCCGCCGACACCGCGCGGCGCGACCGCGTCCGGCAGCGGGTCGCCGACTTCAACGGCCAGCTGGCGTCGGCCTGCGCGGCGTACGGCGCCAACTGCAAGTACGACGGCGGCGCCGTCTTCGGCTACCCGTTCCAGCTGTCGCAGATCTCGACCTGGGACTATTTCCACCCCAACGCGTCGGGGCAGGCGGTGCTCGCCTCGGTGAGCTACGCGGCCGGTTTCGGCTGGTGAAGTCAGTGTGGTCCGGTGACGCTTCGTGGTAGCCCACCGGACCACCCGCCGAAATTGTCACAGGCGCCTGGTATGACTTCTTCATGGACGCCACCGACGAGGTCATCGAGCTCTGCCGCGACCTGCTGCGCATCGACACCACCAACACGGGCGACCTGGAGACGAGCGCCGGGGAGCGGCTCGCCGCGGAGTATGTCGCCGAGAAGCTCGCCGAGGTCGGCCTCGATCCGCAGATCCACGAGAGCGCGCCCGGCCGGGCCAGCGTCGTCGCCCGCTTCGAGGGCAGCGACCCGACGCGTGACGCGCTGCTGATCCACGGACATCTCGACGTCGTGCCCGCCGACGCCTCCGAGTGGTCCGTCGACCCGTTCGGCGGTGAGATCAAGGACGGCTACCTGTGGGGGCGGGGCGCCGTCGACATGAAGGACTTCGACGCGATGGTCCTGGCTCTTGTACGGCAGATGCGCCGCGAGGGCCGCAAGCCACCGCGGGACGTGGTGCTCGCCTTCGTCGCCGACGAGGAGGCCGGCAGCACCTATGGCGCGCAGTATCTCGTCGAGCGGCACCCGCACTACTTCGACGGGGTGACCGAGGCGGTCGGCGAGGTCGGCGGCTTCTCCGTCAGCGTCGGCGGCGACCAGCGCCTCTACCTGATCGAGACCGCGCAGAAGGGCATCGACTGGCTGCGGCTGCACGCCAAGGGGCGCCCCGGGCACGGCTCGATGATCAACGACGACAACGCGGTGACCGCGGTCGCCGAGGCCGTCGCGCGGGTCGGCCGGCACCGCTTCCCGGTGATCATGACGCCGACCGTGCGAGCGTTCCTGGAGCAGGTGTCGGAGATCCTCGGCATCGAGCTCGACCTCGACGACCCCGAGCGGGCCGTGGAGAAGATCGGGCCGATCGCGATGATCATCGGCGCGACCCTGCGCAACACGGCGAACCCGACCCGCCTCGCCGCCGGGTACAAGGACAACGTGATCCCCGGCCGCGCGTCCGCCACCATCGACTGCCGCACCCTGCCCGGGCAGTCGGAGCTGTTCGAGCAGCAGCTGCGCGAGCTCGTCGGCCCCGACATCGAGCTGGAGTACATCCACCGCCAGGCCGCGCTGGAGACCACGTTCGACGGCGCCCTCGTCGACGCGATGACGGCTGCGCTCAAGGCGGAGGACCCCGGCGCGTTGCCCGTGCCGTACATGCTCAGCGGCGGCACGGACGCCAAGCAGTTCGACAAGCTCGGCATCCGCTGCTTCGGCTTCTCACCCGTGCGGCTGCCCGCCGACCTGAACTTCGGCGCGTTGTTCCACGGCATTGACGAGCGCATTCCCCTGGAGGGACTACAGTTCGGCGTGCGAGTCCTCGACAGGTTCATGCAGCAATCCTGATCAACCCGACCGTCCCACCACCGATATCAGGGGGAGTCCCATCATGACCGACCGGCACGCGGAGCTTGACGCCGCGCTCGAGCGCGTGATCACGGCGGCCCGCGACCACCTTGCCGCGGTCAAGGCCGCCGACGGGCGGGCCGACGACGACGAGGTGTGGCGCGCCTATGTCGAGCTCAACAACGCCTCCAACGGCTACGACGAGCTCCTGCTCGACGCCTTCGGCGAGGTCACCCCGTGGGACGTCGAGGCCATCGACCCCGACGAGGCGGACCGCCAGTTCGGCGTCGGCATCGGCGGCGTCGACGGCACCGAGGCCGAAGACCCGCACCCGCAGATCATCTCCGTCCGCCAGCGCCGCGACTACCGTGTCCCCAGCGTCGCGGCCCTGCTCCGCCTCGCCGACGCCGCCCGCCGCACCAACCCCGGCGACGGCGACACCGCCTCCGTCGAGACGGTCGGCGAGGCCGTCCTCGAGCTGATGCAGGCCGGCGACGGCTCGCTCGGCGCCCTCGACATCCCCGAGCTGGAGTCCCTCGACGGCGTGGTCGTCGTCGCCGAGGTGGCCACCCCGCTCGACCCCGAGGCGTATGAGGACAACGACGGCACCGGCCCCTTCGCCGTCGGCGCCGAGGACCGCGTCGTCGACCGCCTCGACGAGCACGCGTTCGTCGAGCTGGACGAGGACCTCGACGAGGACGAGCCCGCCACGGGCGACGCCTCCGACAAGAACACCGAGCCGGCCGACCGCTGACCGACCGCCGCAGCCGGGCCCGCACCTGCCGGCCCGGCCGCGGCCGTCAGCCCGCGGCCGTTCGGCCGTATCTCGTCGCTGGTGCCGTCGCTCCAGACCACGTAACGGGGTCGGTGCCCGGCGGCGACGCCTCCGAGCCAGACCACCAAGCCCGCCGCCCGTCGCTGACCACGGCCCGCTCCGCTGCTCATGGCTGCCCAGCCTTCGACCGGGGCGGTGCGGGTCCGGCGGTGGGGCCGCGGGCGAATCTGGTCGGCCCTCACTGTCCTCGGTGGGCGGAGTCGGGTGCGGGCTCGCCGATCCATGTGGGTCACAGGTCAGGCCAGCACGGAGGTGGGGTTCTTCCGCCCGGCTGGGGACCCGGGCGCCGGGTGGCGTGGTCACCGTCCGTGTCGTGGTTGCGGTGTTGTTACCGGCAGCCGTTCTCGGATGGTCGGGCGCTGTTGAGGGTGTCGCTCGATGCTGCGTGCCGGTGACCGGTGCGCAGCAGTTCGTTCGCTGGCGTCGGTGCTGCCGGGCGTTGGTTGCGCCGCCGGGGCCTGTGATCGAAGTCGTGTGGTGGTCGTCTGGGCGGCCAGGGGTGTCCTTCGATCATGGTGGTGGGTGGTTGCGGTCTGTGCCGTGGTTGCGGTGATGTTCGCCGGCGGCTGGTCTCGGATGGTCGGGCGCTGTTGAGGGTGTTGCTCGATGCTGCGCGCCGGTGACCAGTGCGCATCAGGTCGATTGCCGGTGCTGCGCGGCCGGGGCTTGTGATCGAAGTCGTGTGGTGGTCGTCTGGGCGGCCAGGGGTGTCCTTCGATCATGGTGGTGGGTGGTTGCGGTCTGTGCCGGGGTTGCGGTCACGTTTCTCTGGCGGCTGTTCTCGCCTGGTCCAGTGCTGTCGAGGATGTCGCTCGATGCTGCGCGCCGGTAACCGGTGTGCATCGGTTCGATCGCGGGTGCTGGCGGTGGTTGTGCAGGTGGGGCTTGTGATCGAAGTCGGGTGGTGGTCGTCCGGGTGGCCGGAGGTGGCCTTCGATCATGGGGGTGGGCGCTGTCGGTCGTTGAGCGGGTCTGGGGGTGCGAGGACTGGTGGCTGAGTGGGATGTGTGGGAGCGGCGGAGTGAGGCGATCACCGGGATGCTCGGGGCGGGGATGGCTGTGCCGCCGTCGGGAGCGGTGATGGCCTCGGCGCTGGGGGAGGCGCGGCGGTGTGGGAGCGCCGGGAGCGCGGGGTGGGGATCGGCGAGTGGCTGGACGGGGAGATCCGGCTGCAAGGGATCCGGGAGAACGCGGCCGTGCTCGAGGTGCCGGAGTGGCGGGACGGGGCCGCGGCCAGGTATCGCGGGGCGCATCCTGAGCGGGCGGGGGTCCTCGAGGCGGTGCTGGCCGTCATCGGATAGGCGCCCGTTGTTCACCGGCCGTGGGTGGTCGGCGTGCGGCTGGGGCGCGCACGATGAGGGTGGATCGGTGGGACCGCGGGCCTACGTGCTGAGGCCGGGCATGGCGTCGCTGGTGAGTTTGCGGCGGAGCATGACCTGGCGGGTGCCGTCCGCGTAGAGGCGGACCCTGGCCAGCTCCCAGCCGCCGTATTCGGCCTGGATCGTCAACTGTGCGTTGGCGGTGAGCCGGTCGACGTTCGACGGCAGCCGCAACGGCACGTATTCGTAGTCCATGAACCGATATTGCTACGGCGAAATGCGCTGCACCAGCCCTTCAGCCGACCCGGCGACGGCGATGGTGCCGGTGGAGGGGTCGGCGGCGACGGCGATCGGGAGGCGGACGGTAGGGTGGCGCGCGACCTCGCGGGGGGTGCCGCCGCTCAGGTCGTAGCCGACCAGTTCGTTACGCTGGGTGACTGTGACCCACAGCACGGAGCGGGCGAAGGTGAGTGCGTACGGGCCGCCGGGGACGGGGTAGCGCTGGCGCAGGAGGAGCGGGCCGGTCTCGAAGACCAGGAGTTCGCCGTCGCGGGCGTCGAGGACCACGAACCTGCCGGTGTCGTCGGTGGTGACGGTGACGGCGCCGTCGCCGGCGCGGAGGCCTTCGCGGCGGGTGCCGGAGGTGGCGTCGTACACGGTGAGTGACGTCTCGGCGGGGTCCAGGACGCCGATGAGGTCGCCGGTGAGGGCCACGCTTCCGGGGCGGCCGCCGGTGTGGATGGTGCGGGTGACGGCGCCGGTGGGGGAGAGGATGATCACGTCGCCGAGGGTGGGGACGGTGACCGCGGTCCAGCCGGACGGGTGCACGGCGAGGGCGGTGCCGGGGGCCGGGAGCTCCCAGCGGTCCGCGGTGCCGCCACCGCCACCGACGGTCACCACGGTGCTGCCCGCCACGGCGCGGAAGCCGTGGCCGGACGGAAGGGCCACCACGGCTCGTACAGGATCCGATGTGGGCAACAGCGCAGTGCCTGAGGTGTCCAGAACGGCGAGGCCGGACGGCAGCCCGACCGCTGTCTGGGACCCGGAGACGGCGACGGCGGAGGCGGGTCCACCGGCCGGGGCGACGGTCCCGGCGGGTGAGACGGACGGTGCCGGCGCCCAGGTGGGGGTCGGGACCGTCGCGTCCGGGTGGCTGACCGGGGCCCCGGAGTCGCACGCGGCGAGGAGCGCTACCAGTACCAGGGACGACAACGCGGATCGGATCATGATCTGCTGATTATGTCTGCCGCTCGGGATAGCCCGACGTCGGAGCCGACACGTCGTCGAGGGCGGCGCGGATCTCGCGGGGCAGCTCGATCTCCTCGGTCTGCAGCGCGCCGAGGAGCTGGCCGACGGTGCGGGCGCCGAGGACGGGGGCGACGACGCCCGGCCGGTCGCGCACCCACGCGAGCGCGACCTCCAGCGGCGACACGCCGAGGCCGCCGGCGGCGGTGGCGACCGCCTCGACGATGCCGGCGCAGCGGTCGTCGAGGTACGGGGCGACGAACCGCTCGAAGTGCGGCGACGCGGCGCGCGAGTCGGCGGGGACGCCGCCGCGGTACTTGCCGGTGAGGACGCCGCGGCCGAGGGGCGACCAGGGCAGCAGGCCGATGCCGAGTGCGGAGCAGGCGGGGATCACCTCGCGCTCGATGCCGCGCTCGAGCAGCGAGTACTCGACCTGCGTGGAGACCAGCGGGGCGCGGCCGGGCCAGGCGGCCTGCCAGGTGGCGGCGCGGGCGGTCTGCCAGCCGGAGAAGTTCGACACACCCGCGTAGCGCGCGCGGCCGGTCTGCACGGCGGTGTCGAGCGCGCTGAGGGTCTCCTCGAGGGGCGTGTCGGGGTCGTACCCGTGGACCTGCCAAAGGTCGACGTGGTCGGTGCCGAGGCGTTCGAGGGACGTGTCCAGGGCGCGCAACAGGTGGCTGCGGGAGCCGTCGCGGCGGCGCGCCATGCCGGGTCGCAGGCCGGCCTTCGTGGCGATGACCAGCTCGTCGCGGGGCACGAGCCGGCCGACGAGGGCACCGATCACCGACTCCGCCTCGCCGTCGGCGTAGACGTCGGCCGTGTCCAGCAGCGTGCCGCCCGCGTCGCGGAACGTCTTGAGCTGGGCGGCCGCATCGTCGGCGTCGGTGTCACGGCCCCAGGTCATGGTGCCGAGGGCCAGCCGGGATACCGCCAGCCCGCTACGGCCGAGCGGTCGCTGTTGCATAGGTGGAACGATACGGCCGGATCCCACCGAAGGCGGGTAGGTGGGCCCCCCGCTACCCTTGGTGCCGCCCGTGCAGGGTCGCGCGGGGGACCCTGGGAGGCAGTTGTGCGGCTCGCGTTGAACCTCGGATATCTCGCGGCGTGGAATGAACCGGCCGGGCACCTGGCCCTCGCGCAGGAGGCCGACCGCCTCGGTTTCTCCTGCGTATGGGTGGCGGAGGCGTATGGGTCGGACGCCCCGTCGATGCTCGCGTGGTTCGCGGGCCAGACGGAGCGCATCGAGCTGGGCTCCGCGGTGTTCCAGATCCCGGCCCGGACGCCGGCGATGGCGGCGATGACCGCGGCGACGATCGACAAGCTGTCCGGCGGCCGGTTCCGGCTCGGTCTCGGCGTGTCGGGCCCGCAGGTGTCCGAGGGGTGGCACGGCGTCCGGTTCGGCAGGCCGCTGCAGCGCACCCGCGAGTACATCGACATCGTCAACCTCGCGCTGACCCGCAAGACGGTCGCCTACGACGGGCAGCACTACCGGCTGCCGCTGCCCGACGGCCCCGGCAAGGCGCTCAAGCTGACCCTGCACCCGACCCGCGACCACGTCCCGGTGTACCTCGCCGCGGTCGGGCCGAAGAACCTGGAGCTCGCCGGCGAGGTCGCCGACGGGTGGCTGGCGATCTTCTTCTCGCCCGAGTTCGCCGCGGAGTCGCTGAAGCCGATCGAGGCGGGCCGGGCCAAGGCCGGCAAGACGCTCGACGGTTTCGAGATCTGCGCCGGTGTACCAGTGGTCGTCGGCGACGACCCGCAGATGTGCGCGGAGCTGGTGCGGCAGTACGCGGCGCTGTACGTCGGCGGGATGGGCAGCCGGGAGCAGAACTTCTACAACGCGCTCGCCACGCGGATGGGGTACGGCGACGCGGCCCGCGAGGTGCAGGACCTGTACCTGGCGAAGAAGCACCGCGAGGCGGCCGCGGCGATCCCGTTCGAGTTCATCGACCGCACGTCGCTGATCGGGCCCGTCGAGCGGATCGCGGAGCGGCTCAAGGCCTACCAGGAGGCCGGCGTCACCGAGCTGGCGGCGCTGCTCTTCGGCGACCACGAGCACGGCACGCAGACCATGCGGCAGCTGATGCGCGCGTACGAGATGGCAGGCTTGTCCGCGTGACGACACTGCTCCTGCTCCGGCACGGCCGGACCAACACCAACGCCAGCGGGGTGCTCGCCGGCCACCAGCCCGTCGGGCTCGACGAGGTCGGGCAGGCGCAGGCGCTGGCGGTCGGGGAGCGGCTCGCCGCGGCGAAGCTGCCCCTAGCGGCGGTGGTGTCCAGCCCGTTGCCGCGCTGCCGGGAGACGCTGTCGCTGGCTCTTCCCGACTTTTCCGACATTTCGGTGGATGAGGGGATCGTTGAGTGCCGGTACGGTGACTGGACCGGCCGGCCGCTCAAGGAGCTCGCCAAGGAGCCGCTGTGGGCGACGGTGCAGGCGCACCCGTCCGCGGCGGTGTTCCCCGGACCCGACGGCGAGTCGATGGCCGTGATGTCGGCCCGTGCGATCGCCGCCGTCCGTACGTGGGACGCCAAGCTCACCGAGTCGCACGGCGCGGACGCGGTCTGGCTCGCGTGCAGCCACGGCGACATCATCAAGGCGATCGTCGCCGACGCGCTCGGCATGCACCTGGACCTGTTCCAGCGCATCGCCGTCGAGCCCGCGTCGGTCACGGTGATCCGGTACACCCCGCTGCGGTCCTTCGTCCTGCGGCTGAACGACACCGGTGGGGACCTGTCGCCGTTCGTCCCCAAGATCGACGAGGAGCCGACGTCGGATGCCGCCGTCGGGGGCGGTTCGGGCGGTTCCGTGTGATCTTGCTGCCTGGCGTGAGCGCTGACCGAAGCATGCGGATAGAGTTCTAGCATGAGCGGTCCGGAGCGTCGCGGACGAGCCGCAGCGCAGCGGAGGTGACGGTGTGAGCCACCAGGTGTATGCATTTGAGCCGCCCGAGCGGTTCGTCGCGGGGACCGTGGGCGCGCCGGGGGAGCGGACCTTCTTCCTGCAGGCGCGCGGCGGGGGGCGGCTGGTCAGCGTCGCCCTCGAGAAGGTGCAGGTGACCCTCCTGGCCGAGAAGCTCGAGGAACTCCTGCTGGAGGCGCAGCGCCGCTTCGGCGTCGACCTGCCCGAGACCGCGGCCGTCGACACCAGCGACAACGAGCCGCTCGACACGCCTCTCGACGAGGAGTTCCGGGTCGGCACGCTCGGCCTCGCCTTCGACGTCGACACCGCGACCGTGGTCATCGAGGCCATCGCGGTCGGCGAGGAGGAGGCCGAGGAAGCCGAGGACGAGGACGACGACGAGCTCAGCAGCGCCGACCGGGACCGGCTGCGGGTCCGGCTGACGCCGCAGGCGACCCGCGCGTTCATCGACCGGGCCAAGCGGGTCGTCGCGTCCGGACGGCCGCCCTGCCCGCTGTGCGGCCAGCCCCTCGACGCCCGCGGGCACCTCTGCCCGCGTCACAACGGCTACCGCCGGTAGACGCCGTGCCGGCATTGCCCCAGGACGAGGCGCTGGAGCTGCTCCGCCACGGCACCATGGAGATCGAAGGCCGGCTGATGGACGCGTCCAACGCGACCCTGCGGGCCGTCATCACGCACGGGTCGACCGTCGCCCGGTGCGTGTACAAACCCGTCAGCGGCGAGCGGCCCCTGTGGGACTTCCCCGACGGCACCCTCGCCGGCCGTGAGTACGCGGCCTGGCTGTTGTCCGAGGCCACCGGCTGGTCCGTGGTCCCGCCGACCGTCCTGCGCGACGGGCCCCTCGGCACCGGCATGGTCCAGCTGTGGATCGACGACGAGCTGCAGACCGACGACGCGATCCTCGGCTTCGTGCCCGCCGCCAAGGTCCCACGGACGTGGAAGCGCATCCTCAGTGCGCGCGACGAGCGCGGGCGCCCGTTCGTCCTCGCCCACGACGACGACCCCCGGCTCGCGCGGATGGCGGTCTTCGACGCCGTCGCCAACAACGCCGACCGCAAGGGCGGGCACATCATCGACACCGTCGACGGCCGCGTGTACGGCGTCGACCACGGCATCTGCTTCCACGCCGAGGACAAGCTGCGCACCATCCTGTGGGGCTGGGCCGGCGAGCCGCTGCCCGACGAGGCGATCGAGGTGCTGGAGAAGCTGCGCGCCCAGTACACCGCCGGGCTCGCCGAGTCGCTCTCGGACCACCTGACCGCGGCCGAGGTCGGCACCGTCGCGCTGCGGATCACCCAGCTGCTGCAGGAGAAGCGGTATCCGGCCCCCGACGAGGACCGCCACGCCATTCCGTGGCCGCCGATGTAAGGCCCTGTCTACGCTAGGTTCGTCACACCGGTTTCCCCGATGTTTCGGTCGTACCCCGCGGATAGTCTTGGCGGATGGACTCATGGTCGGCACCGGCGGTGCCCACACTGCCCCGCACCGCTGCCGGTGCGACCACCCTCGCCCTGTTCGACTCCGCGCGCCGCGAGATCGCGCCGGTGCGGATCGAGGGCAGGCCCGCCACCATGTATGTCTGCGGCATCACCCCCTATGACGCCACGCACCTCGGCCACGCCGCCACGATGCTCGCGTTCGACCTGGCCAACCGGGTCTGGCGCGACGCCGGCCACGAGGTCGACTATGTCCAGAACGTCACCGACATCGACGACCCGCTGCTGGAGCGCGCCGCCCGCGACGGCGAGGACTGGGTCGTGCTAGCGATGCGGGAGACCGCCCTCTTCCGCGAGGACATGGAGGCGCTGCGGATCATCCCGCCGAAGCGCTACGTCGGCGCCGTCGAGTCCATCCCGCAGATCGCGCGGCAGGTGTCCGCGCTGATCGCGAGCGGCCACGCGTATGCGCTGGAGGACGGCACCGGCGACGTCTACTTCAGCGTCGCGACCGCCCCCGGCTTCGGCAGCGAGTCCAACCTGTCCCGCACCGAGATGCTCCGCCTCGCCGCCGAGCGCGGCGGGGACCCGCAGCGTCCCGGCAAGCGCGACCCGCTCGACCCGCTGCTCTGGCGCGGCCTGCGCGAGGGCGAGCCCGCGTGGGACGGCGGCGACCTCGGCCCCGGCCGCCCCGGCTGGCACATCGAGTGCGCCGTCATCGCCCAGAGCCTCCTCGGCGACACCATCGACGTGCAGGGCGGCGGCAACGACCTGCTCTTCCCGCACCACGAGTGCTCCGCGGCCCACGCCGAGGCCCTCAGCGGCAAGACCCCCTTCGCCACGCACTACGTGCACGCCGGCATGATCGGCCTCGACGGTGACAAGATGTCCAAGAGCCAGGGCAACCTCGTCTTCGTCTCCCGCCTCCGCGGCGACGGTGTCGACCCGATGGCGGTCCGCCTCGCCCTCCTCGCCGACCACTACCGCAACGACCGCCAGTGGACCGACGACGTCCTCAAGACCGGCCAGCAGCGGCTCTCCCGCTGGCGCTCCGCCGCCAAGGCCTCCATCGGCCCGTCCGGCATCGAGCTGCTCGACCAGCTCCGCGACCGCCTCGCCGACGACCTCGACACGCCGGGCGCCCTGGCCGCCGTCGACGCCTGGGTCGACGCCACCCTGGCCGACGCCGGCGACGACCGCGACGCCCCCGCCGTGCTGCGCCTCGCCGTCGACGCCCTGCTGGGCATCAAGTTGTAGCCGGTTCCCACCGCCGACGCGCCGCCGGGCATCAAGCCCAGACCCACGTCGTTGAACCGGTTGAAGGAATTGCGCGGGCGGGCAGGCCTGATCGCCGCGCCCGGGTCCGTCGGACGCCCCGGGTCGCCGCCCGGCGGAGGCCCCCCGCCCGCGCTGCTTCGCTCCCGTGCCCCGGCCTTGCTACATCATGACCGGTCGCGAGGGCGCATGGTTCCTCGTTATTGCCAGCTCGCCCGCTCTGCTGGCCCGGCCCGCTCTGCTGGCCCGGCCCGCTCTGCTGGCCTGCCTGCCCGGCCTGCCTGCCGGAATGGTGCGGGGCTTGGTGGGCCACCGGGTCTGCCGGTCCCCTCGCATCGCCGCGGGTAACGGGCCGGTCTGTGGCCTCTGAGCGCCAAAACGACGGGGGAGCCAGAGCGGACCGGCTTCGGAGTCGCGGAGGTGTGGCAAGTGTTCGAGGACTGCGCGGCGGACGTTGCCGACCGTGAACAGCGCCGCGCCGGTGGCCAGCACCAAGGTTCACGACCGGTCTGACGATCTTGCCGCCGTCTCCGTTGTACGGCGGGCGTGCCACCCGGAGACCCGGACGGCTAGGTGGGGGACCCGGTTGCCAGGAGGGCGGCGAGCAGGGCGGCGGGGGCGGGAGGGTCCGGGGGCGTGCCGTAGAGGGCGGCGGTGACGCGGCGGCCCGGGCCGGGGAGTGGCTGCGCCCGGACGCCCGCCGAGCGGTGCGCGCGCAGCGCCAGGTCCGGCAGGATCGTGACGCCCAGGCCGGCGGCGACCAGGGCCTGCACGGCGACGTAGTCGTCGGTGGTGAAGGCGATCTCCGGCGTGAATCCGGCCGCCGCGCACCGCCGCACGAGGCTCGTCCGGCAGCGTTCGCAGCCGCCGATCCAGCGGACGCCGGCGAGGCCGGCCAGGTCGCGGGTCTCGGCGAGGCCGGTGACGAGGTGCAGCGGCTCGTCGAACAGCGGGGTCAGCCGGACGCCGTCGTCCGGGACCGGGTCGCCGGCGGCGTAGTCGAAGACGACCGCCAGGTCGACCTCGCCGGCCTTGAGCAGCCGCAGGGCCTCCGGCGGCTCGGCCTCCACCAGGTTCAACGCGACGCCCGGGTGCGACGCGGCGAAGCGGGCGGCGGCGAGCGGCACGAACGACCCCAGCGCCGACGGGAACGCGGCGAGCCGCACCCGGCCGGACGTCAGGCCGGTCAGCGACTCGAGCTCGGCCTCGGCGGCGTCGAGCCGGCCCAGGATCTCCTCGGCGCGCTCGGCGAGGAGCCGGCCGGCGGGCGTGAGGCGCACGCCGCGGCCGACGCGCTGCACGAGACACGCGCCGGTCTCGGCCTCGAGGCGCGACAGGTGGTGGCTGACCGACGGCTGGGCGTAGTGCAGCGCCTCGGCGGCGGCGGTGACCGAGCCGTGCCGGGCGACCGCGGCGAGCACCCGCAGGCGCGTCACATCCAGCATAGATCCCACCTATGAGTTTCCGAGAAACTCGGCATTGGATTTATATATGGTACCGGCACCAAGCTGGACCGCATGGTGAGTCTCAACGATGTGCTGCGTGCCCGGCGGGTGCTCGACCCGCACCTCCCGGCGACGCCGTCCTGGTCGTATCCGCTGCTGGACGAGGTCGCGGGCCGCCGGGTCGTGGTCAAGCACGAGAACGCGCAGCCGACGGGCGCGTTCAAGGTCCGCGGGGCGCTCAACCTCATGGCCGGACTCGGCGCGGGGGAGCCCGTCGTCACGTACTCGACCGGCAACCACGCCCGGGCGATCGCGTACGCCGCCCGCGCGTTCGGCGTCCCGGCGCACGTCGTGATGCCGGCCGGGGCCGCGGAGCTCAAGGTCCGTGCGGTGCGGGCGCTCGGCGCGACCGTGACCCTGCACGGGAACAACATGGCCGACGCGGAGGCGCACGCCGGGACGGTCGGCGGGCGGCTGGTCAGCCCGGGCGACGAGCCGGCCGTGATCGCGGGCGTCGGGACCGCCTACCTGGAGCTGTTCGAACGGCACCCGGACCTCGACACGGTGGTGGTGCCGGTCGGCAGCGGTACAGGAGCGGCCGCCGCCTGCGTGGTCGCCGCCGCGGTCGCGCCCGGCTGCCGGGTCGTCGGCGTGCAGTCCAGCGCCGCGCCGGCCGCGCACGACTCGTGGCGGTCCGGGGCGTGCGTGCGGCGGGACAACCGGACCAGGGTCGACGGGCTGGCGACGGGGCGCGGGTTCGAGCTGCCGCAGAAGATCCTGCGGGACCTGCTCGCCGACTTCGTGCTCGTCGACGACGACGCGATCGACGACGCCCGGCGGGTGCTGTCCGGCAGCGCGCACACCCAGGCGGAAGGCGCCGGTGCCGCCGCCCTGGCCGCGGTCCTCGCCCGGCCCGACCTGATGGGGGATCGGGTCGCGGTGATCCTGACCGGCGGCAACGCCGCGCCCGCCGAACTGTCGCGATGACCGCCCGCCCGGCCCGCCGCCGCGCGCCGGGCCCTGCGGAAGGCCTGCGGAAGGCCCGCGAAGAGCGCGCGGACAAGGCCCGCGAAGAGCACACGGAACGGGCCCAGCGAAGAGCGCGCGGAAGGGCCCGCGAGAAGCACACGGAAGGGGGCCGCGGAAGGGCCGCAAGGACCGAACGGAACCCCGTTGGTGTGATCCAGGACACCGTCCGGCGCGCGGAACCGACCGTTCGCCGATCCGTGACCCCACCGGTCAGCGGCCGGGACGCCGATCAGGTTACGTCGATCTACCTGGCCGCCCGCCAGGCGCGCACAACCCTCGTGAAGGAGGTTGGCCGTGACCGGTCCCGAACGCCCCGACACCCCCCGGGCCGCGGACAAGAGCCCGTGGAACTGGCTGTTGTTCATCCCGATCGTGCTGCCGCTGGTCACCGTCTGGTACAACGCCGACAGCCCCCGCCTGCTCGGCTTCCCCCGGTTCTACTGGATGCAACTGGCCATCGTCGCCGTCGGGGTCGGCACCACGACGCTGGTCTACCAGATGACGAAGCGGCGGTGACCGGCGATGTGGCGTGACCATCAGGTCGAGATCGCGATCTTCGTCATCCTGTTCGTCGGGGTGAGCGTGGTCGGCTTCGTCGCCGCCCGCTGGCGCCGCCCGGACAACCTCAACCACCTCGACGAGTGGGGACTCGGCGGCCGCAACTTCGGCGGCTGGATCACCTGGTTCCTCGTCGGCGGTGACCTGTACACCGCCTACACGTTCGTCGCCGTCCCGGCGCTGCTGTTCGCGGCCGGCGCGGCCGGCTTCTTCGCCGTGCCGTACACCGTCATCATCTACCCGCTCGTGTTCCTGGTCCTGGTGCGGATGTGGTCCGTGTCGCACCGGCACGGGTTCGTGACGCCGGCGGACTTCGTGCGGGCCCGGTTCCAGTCACCGACGCTCGCGCTGCTGATCGCGGTCACCGGGATCGTGGCGACCATGCCGTACATCGCGCTGCAGCTCGTCGGCATCGAGTCCGTGCTCAAGACGATGGGGGTGACCGGTGAGGGCACGATCGCCCGGCACCTGCCGATCATCGTCGCGTTCGCGATCCTCGCCGCCTACACCTACTCCAGCGGCCTGCGGGCGCCGGCGCTCATCGCGTTCGTCAAGGACACCCTGATCTACGTCGTCATCCTCGTCGCGGTGTTCTACCTGCCGTACAAGCTCGGCGGCTGGGGCGCCATCTTCGACGCCGCCGACGCGAAGTTCGACAAGACCCCGGCGGCGACCGACGGCATCCTCCTCAACGCCAACAACCAGCTGCAGTACATCACCCTCGCCCTCGGCTCCGCGCTCGCGCTGTTCCTCTACCCGCACAGCCTCACGGGTGTACTGGCGAGCAGGAACCGCGACGTGATCAAGCGGAACATGTCGGCGCTGCCGGCGTACTCGCTGCTGCTGGGCCTCATCGCGCTGCTCGGGTACGCCGCGATCGCCGCCGGCGTCACCCCGCTGAAGAACCCGAACGGCACCAACGACAACAACACCGTCGTGCCGATGCTGTTCGACAAGCTCTTCCCCGACTGGTTCGCCGGCATCGCCTACGCCGCGATCGGCATCGGCGCGCTCGTCCCCGCCGCCATCATGTCGATCGCCGCCGCGAACCTGTTCACCCGCAACGTGTACCGCGAATACCTGAAGCGCGACGCCACCCCGCACCAGGAGGCGACCGTGTCGAAGGTGACGTCGCTGCTGGTCAAGGTCGGTGCGCTGGTCTTCGTCGTCTTCGTCGACCCGCAGTTCTCCATCGACCTGCAGCTCATCGGCGGCGTCATCATCCTGCAGACCCTGCCGGCGGTCGCGCTGGGCCTGTTCACCAGGTGGTTCCACCGCGGCGCGCTGATCGGCGGGTGGGTCGCCGGGATGGGCCTCGGCATGTGGATGCTGTACCAGATCCCGAACGCCGCCACGAAGCGCGCCCACTTCGGCGGCTCGGCGTTCCCGCTGAAGGAGTTCGGCTTCGACTCGGCGAAGACGATCTACGTCGGTTTCGTCGCGGTCGCGGTCAACCTGATCGTCGCGGCGCTGCTCACGCTGATCCTGCGGGCCGCGTCGGTCACCGACGGCGGCGACGACACCAGCGCGGCGGACTACTTCGCCGACGAGGGCGACCCGCGCGTCGACACCGCCCGCCCGGCCACCAAGCCGGAGGTCGCCCCCGACCCGATCACCTGACCGATCACCTGAACAAGGCCCGGAAACGATGACGGCCACCCACCGACCGGTGGGTGGCCGTCGCCGTCGTCAGGGACGTCAGGCCGGCACGGGTGTCCAGGTGCGCTCGTTCTTCACGTCGGCGAGGGTGGCGCCGTCGAGGACCTTCGTCATCTCCGTGTCGGTCAGCCGTCCGCCGCTGCTGACCTGGATGTTCACGCCGCCGACCCACCGGTTGCAGAAGCCGTTGCCGCAGGTCACGCCCGGCGAGGGTTGCTGGTTGGAGTTGGCGGCCGGCACGACGTACACCACGAAGCTGCCCTTCGGGTCGGCGCCGTCCTCACCGCCGAACGGCGCCGTCAACCCGGCCGTCGGCAGGGCCGGGTTGCTGAACAGCAGGCCCGCGTAGTCGCCGTCGCGGGCCGCGGCGATCCCGTTGAGCCCCGTCATGGCGTGCATCGACGCCTCCTGCAGGCGGTATCCGGCCGGCACGTAGCCCAGCTTCACCGGCGCCTTCGCCGGCACCGGCGTCTGACCGCGCAGCCCGGCGGCGAGGTCGCGCAGGTCCTTCGCCGACGGGTACGCGGCGTCGTCGGAGCTGGCCTGGATCACCGCCCACGCGTCCGTGTTGTACTGCCACGCCAGCGTCCGCCGCGTCGCCCAGCCGAGGTACGGGCCGCCGGCCTCCAGCCCGGGCCGCCCGCCGACGGTCACCGGCTGCGTGCCGGTCAGCTTCGACGGGTCGTACGCACCGGCCCGGTACACGGTCAGGTACGCGTACAGCCTGTCGCCGCCCCGCGCCGGGGTGTCCGGGTCGGCGGCCTTGTCGGCGGTGGTCAGCCCGTCCGCGTACACGGAGGCGAGCTGGTACGCCGTCGACACGTCGACCGGCTGCGCCACCCGCAGCTTCCCGACCTTGTAACCACCGAACGTGAACGTGAACGGCTCCGCCGTCGCGGGCACCGGCTGGTTGTTCTCCGGGGCACCCATCTGGAGCTGCGTCTCCTCGCCGCCCCGTCCGAGGGCGGGCACGGCGACGGCGGCGGCGATCACCCCCAGCACCGCGGCCGCGGCGGCACCGGTCGCCACCCTGCGCCGGCGCTGGACCCGCCGGCCCGCCGCCAGGATCTGGTCAGCGTCTTGCCGCAGCGGCGGTGGCTCTGACGTCGCCAGCTCCACCAGGTCCTGCATCTGCATTGGTCCACTCTCCGAGTTCCGACGGTTCATCCAAGACCACGCCTCCGGCGGCGAGGGCCGCCCGGAGATTCGCCAGACCTCTGGTCGTCTGGCTCCTGACCGATGCGGCCCGGATCCCGAGCACCTCCGCGGCCTCCTCGGCCGTCATGCCCAGGTAGTACCGCAGCACCAGCACCGCCCGCTGCCGGACGGGCACCGCCTGCAGCGCCCTGCGTACGGTCAGGCGTTCGTCGGCGGCACCGCTGGGATCGGCCTGCGCGACGTCCGGCACCTGGTCGCCGGCGGACCGTTCCCGCCGCCACCACGGCCGCCGGGTCTCGTCGATCGCCGCCCGCACGACCATCGTCTGCGCGTACAGGTCCGGTCGGTCGAGCCGCGACCAGCGCGGATACAACTTGGCCAGGGCGTTGGCGACGGCGTCCTCCGCCGAGTGCCAGTCCCCGCACGTGACGTATGCCAGGTTTCGCAGCGCCGCCATCCGCGCCGCCACGAACTCCCGGAACCCGTCCGGATCGTCTGCCTTCAAAGGGCCGCTCCCTCCGCCGCGGATAGAACGGTCCCCGCCCACCCGAACGCTGCACGCCCGCCGGAACTTTTCCCGGATGTGCGGTCGCAAGTGTGCCGGACCGGCCTGACCTGCGGCGTCGCATCAGCGGCCGGTCGTCGTGCGACGACCGGCCGCGGCGGTGGGTGACCGGCGGAGGGTCCGGGTGGGGGCTAGCCGAGGGCCAGGTCGGGCTCGTCGGTGGGGAGGCCGGGGCGGACGCCGGGGATCTTGTATTCCTCGGTCAGCGAGGTCATCGGGCCCGGCCAGGCGGCCTGGGCGACCTCGATCGGCTTGTGCTCGGCGTCGTATGCGATGTGCAGCAGCACCAGGACGGGCGTGTCGGGGCGGATCTGCAGCAGCTCCGCCTCCTCGCGGGTGGGGAGGCGGGCGCTGACCTGGTCGCGGGCGCTCGTGTAGCGGCGGCCCGTCTCGGCCTCGACCTCCTGGTAGAGCGGGCGGTCGAACACGTCGGGGCGCTCGATGGACGTGCCGCGGACGTCGGCGGGGCGGAACCAGGAGGCGCCGACCTCGACCGGGGCGTCGCCGGTGCGGACGAGGTGGCGGCGGACGAGCAGGTGGACGCCGACGTCGATGCCGAAGGCCTCGGCGACGTCCGGGGGGCAGGGCATGGCGCCGACCTGCATCAGGTGCTGGCGGTAGCGAGCGGCGAGCTCGGCGTGGTAGCCGCGCTCCGCGCCATAGCGCCCGCGGGAGAGCCGGTTCATCCGGCGCTTCGTGCCGCGGACGAACGTCCCCGAACCGGGGCGGGTGATCAGCAGACCCTCGATCCGCAGCTGGTCGATGGTGCGCTGGACGGTCTGCTTGGCGACCCCGAACTGGGTGGCGAGCGACGGGATCGACGGCAGTCGCTCACCGGGGGCCCAGTCGCCACGGTGGATCCGGGCCCGGAGCTGCGCGGCGATCTGCCGGTGCGGGAACTCCGCGGCCCCCGGGTTGATGGTCATACCTAGAAGGCTAGCCTCCTAGGATGCTCTACGCAAGGCGAACCGGGTCACGGCAGGCGGCACAACTTCGCCACATCCTGGGAACTGGCTACTGAAGCATGGGAGCGGGGCTCGTACTGTGGCTGCATGCAGGTGACTCAGTCCGCGAAGCTGGCCAACGTCTGTTACGACATCCGCGGACCGGTCATGGCCGCCGCCAAGCAGATGGAGGCCGAAGGCCACCACATCCTGAAGCTCAACATCGGCAACCCGGCGCCGTTCGGGTTCGAGGCGCCGGAGGAGATCCTCCAGGACGTCATCCTGAACCTGCCCTCCGCCCACGGCTACGGCGACTCCAAGGGCCTGCTGTCGGCCCGGCGCGCGGTCGTGCAGTATTACCAGCAGAAGCAGGTCTACGGCGTCGACATCGAGGACGTGTACCTCGGCAACGGCGTCTCCGAGCTCATCGTGATGGCGCTGCAGGCGCTGCTGGACAACGGCGACGAGGTGCTGATCCCCTCGCCGGACTACCCGCTGTGGACCGCGTCGGTCAGCCTGTGCGGCGGGCGGGCCGTGCACTACGTCTGCGACGAGACCAACGACTGGATGCCGGACGTCGACGACATCGCCAAGAAGGTCACGCCCCGCACCAAGGCGATCGTCATCATCAACCCCAACAACCCGACCGGCGCGGTGTACTCGCGGGAGATGATCGAGCGGATCACCGAGGTCGCCCGCCGGCACAACCTGCTGGTCTTCTCCGACGAGATCTACGACAAGATCCTCTACGACGACACGACGCACGTGTCGACGGCCGCGGTCGCTCCGGACCTGCTGACGCTGACGTTCAACGGGCTCTCCAAGGCGTACCGGGTGGCCGGCTTCCGCACCGGCTGGCTGGTGCTGTCCGGGCCGAAGCAGCACGCGACCAGCTACATCGAGGGCCTGGACATCCTCGCCAACATGCGGCTGTGCCCCAACGTGCCGACGCAGCACGCCGTGCAGACGGCGCTCGGCGGGTACCAGAGCATCAACGACCTCATCCTGCCCGGGGGCAGGCTGCTCGCCCAGCGTGACACCGCGTGGCGGATGCTGAACGAGATCCCGGGCGTGTCGTGCACGAAGCCGCAGGGCGCGCTCTACATGTTCCCGCGCATCGACCCCGAGGTGCACCCGATCAAGGACGACCTGCAGTTCGCGCTCGACCTGCTCCGCAAGGAGAAGCTCATGGTCGTGCAGGGGACCGGGTTCAACTGGCACAATCCGGACCACTTCCGGATCGTGACGCTGCCGCGGGTGTCCGACCTGGAGGACGCGATCGGGCGGATCGGCCGCTTCCTCAGCACATACCGCCAGGTCTGACCAGCGTAGCCGCTACCAAGCGCCCGTCGCGGAAGGGCCGGCCTGGCCCCCGCGGCGGCGCAGGTACTTCTCGAACTCCTGGGCGATCTCGTCGCCCGACAGCGGCTGCAGGCCGGCGTCGCCGGAGCGCTCCTCCAGCTCGCGGACATACTCGGCGAGCTCGGCGTCCTGCTCGGCGGCCTGCTTGAGCCGCTCCTCCCACTCCGAGGACTCCTTCGCCAGGTCGCCGGTCGGCACCGGCAGGTCCAGGACCTCCTCGACGCGGTGCAGCAGCGCGAGGGTCGCCTTCGGGCACGGCGGGTTGTTGGCGTAGTGCGGCACGTGCACCCAGAAGGACACGGCCTCCAGGTCGGCGCGGGCGCACGCGTCGTGCAGGACCCCAACGATGCCGGTCGGTCCCTCGTACCGAGTGGGCGTCAGGCCGAGCCGCTCGCCGGCGTCGCCGGTGGTGGCGCCGCGGGGCGCGGAGCCGCTGACGGGCAGCGGGCGGGTGTAGGGCACGTCGGCGAGCAGCGCGCCGAGCAGCACGATCCGGCTCACCTCGAGGCTGTGGCAGACCTCGAGGACCTGCTCGCAGAACGTGCGCCACCGCATGCTGGGCTCGATCCCGCGGATGAGGACGATGTCACGCTCCGCGTCGGGCGGCGTGGCCACCGAGAAGCGGGTGGTGGGCCACTCGATGCGGCGGGTCTCGCCCTCGGACATCATCACCGTCGGCCGGTTGACCTGGAAGTCGTAGAAGTCCTCCGGGTCGAGCGAGGCGATGGGCTCGGCGCCCCATTCCTGTTCGAGGTGCTCGACGACGGCGGTCGACGCGTCGGCAGCGTCGTTCCACCCTTCGAACGCGGCAATCGCGACAGGGGAGCGCAGCACGGGCAGGCCGTCGAACTCGGTCACGGTCCCAGCCTACGTTGGACACCGCCGGATGGCTTGCCGGCCGCGCCCAGGGTGTCGATTTCCAAGATCACGTCCGCTCCGGGCGGCGGCGAATACTCTGGGTCGATGCGATGGCTGATGTACGGGGCGGGTGCGGTCGGCGGTGTGGTCGCGGGCCGGCTGGCGATGGCCGGGCACGACGTGGCGGTCGTCGCGCGGGGCGCGCACCTGGCGGCGATCCGCCGCGACGGGTTGACGCTGCGCCAGCCGTCGGGTGACACGGTCGTCAAGCTCGACGCGGTCGAGCACCCGGGGGACACGCACAAGGACGTCGTCGTGCTCGGCATGAAGAGCATGGACACCGCGGCCGCGCTGGTCGCCCTCGAAGGGTTCGACGGGCCGGTCGTGTGCCTGCAGAACGGGGTCGCCAACGAGCGCGCCGCCCTGCGGCACTTCGCCCGCGTGTACGGCGTCCACGTGATCCTGCCGGGCAGCCACCTGGAGCCCGGCGTGGTGACCGCGCACTGCGCACCGGTCCCCGGCATCCTCGACCTCGGCCGCTTCCCGTCCGGCAGCGACGCGACCGCGCAGGCCCTGGCCCGCGACCTGGAGTCGGCCGGGTTCGTGTCGCAGCCGCGGGCGGACATCATGCGCTGGAAGTACCGCAAGCTGCTGATGAACCTGGGCAACGCCGTGGAGGCGCTGTGCGGCCGGGTCGACGGCGTCGACGAGGCGGCCGAGCCGGTCCGGGCGGAGGGCGAGGCGGTGCTGCGGCACGCGGGGATCGACGTGGCGTCCGCGGCGGAGGACCGGGAGCGCCGTGGCGACATCATGCGCTGGCCCGGGGGAGCGGGGCGGGCCGGCGGGTCGTCGTGGCAGAGCCTGGCCAGGGGCACCGGCACCGTGGAGGCCGACTACCTCAACGGCGAGATCGTGCTGCTCGGCCGCCTGCACGGGGTGCCGACCCCGGCGAACGAGACGGCGCGGCGGCTCGTGCAGCGCGCGGCCCGCACGCACGACGGGCCGGGCAGCATGACCCCCGCGGAGTTCCTGGCCGCCGTGGACGCGGCCGTGACGTTGGGCACGAACGACGGACGGTGACCGCCCCGCTCAGGCAGGATCCGTCAGGTGGCTTCTGACGACCGGCTCGCGGCCGTGCTCTTCGACATGGACGGCACCCTCGTCGACAGCGAGAAGGTGTGGTCCGTCGGCCTGACCGAGCTCGCCGCGCACTACGGCGGTGAACTGTCCGCGCAGGCCAGGCACGCGATGGTCGGCAGCAACATGACCGACTCGATGCGGCTGCTGCACGCCGACCTCGGCCTGCCGGCCAGCATCAGCACCGACGCGAGCGTCCGGTGGCTGGAGGCGCGGGTCAAGGAGCTCTTCCACGGTGGCGTCGAGTGGCGTCCCGGCGCGAAGGAGCTGCTCGCCGCGCTGCGTGCGGAGGGTGTACCGCTCGCGCTGGTCACCGCCACGCACCGGCACCTGGTGGACGTGGCCCTGCTGACGATCGGGGCGGACAACTTCGACGCGGTCGTCGCCGGCGACGAGGTGGACCAGACGAAGCCGCACCCGATGCCGTACCTGACGGCGGCGCGGCTCGTCGGGGCGGTCGCGATGGACTGCGTCGCGGTGGAGGACTCGCCGAACGGCGTGCGCAGCGCCCGGGCCGCCGGCTGCGCGGTCCTCGCCGTGCCGTGCGAGGTCGACCTGGACCCCACCGGCGTGACCCTCGTCGGGTCCCTGCTCGACGTCGACGTCGCGTACCTGCGCAAACTGGTCGCGTAGCGGCGCGCGCGACCTGAGGGTGCCGGCGGGACGGCGTCCGGTCTCCGGTCGCCTGGCGAGGTCGCGGGTCACTGTGCGGACCGGTCGCGCCGCGGGTGTCCGTACCGACGCGGAAACCGGAAACGGAGCAGGGGCGCCTCCCCGAGCAGGCGCCCCTTGGTCCGTGCGGCGTGGTCAGTCGTGCGCGATCGCCTGCAGGACGTTGACCCGCGAGGCCCGGATCGACGGCAGGATCGCCGCGAGGACCCCGACGAGGGCGGCGAGCAGCAGGTACGTCGCCATCTGCGTCCACGGGAAGGCCATCTTCGAGAAGCCGTCGTCCTTCAGCGCCCGGACCACGGCCGCGCCGAGGCCGGTGCCGACCGCGAGGCCGAGCAGCGCGCCGAACGTGGAGATGACGACCGCCTCGACGGTGACCATCCGCATCGTCTGCGCCCGGCGCATGCCGATCGCGCGGAGCAGCCCCAGCTCGCGGGTCCGCTCCAGCACCGACAGGGCGAGGGTGTTGACGATGCCGAGGACCGCGATGAGGATCGCCAGCGCCAGCAGGATCTGGATCATGGTGAGCAGCTGGTCGAACTGCGCGGACTGCGCGTCCACGAACTCCGCCCGGTTCGCCACCGACACCTCGGGGTTGTCGACCAGGAGCTGGTCGACCTGCCGCTGGATGTCGGCGACCGCCGTGCCGTCGCTGACGCGCAGGTAGCCCCACGACGGCTGCGCGGTGCGGAAGTCCTTCACCACGTCGCCGGAGACGATCGTGCCGCCCATGACGTCGCTGCGCTTGTAGAGGCCGACGACCGTCACCGTGTGCGGCTCGCCGCGGGTGAACTGCATGGTCATCGTCGAGCCGACCTTCAGGTTGCGCTTTTTGGCGTTCTCGGTGTCGACCACGGCCTGGTTCGGGCCGGTCCAGTTGAGCGTGCCCTCCGTCGCGGTCAGCTTGAACATGCCGGCGTACGCGGCCATGTCCGGCGTGGCGGAGATGCCCGTGCCGCCGGTGCCCTCCAGCTGCGCGAAGTCCCAGTACTCGCTGGCGGTGCTCGACACGCCCGGCAGCTTCGCCGCGGCGGTCATGACCGCCGGGTCGAACTTCGCCGGCCCGTTGTCGTCGCCGTCACCGGAGATGATCAGGTCGACGGTGACCTGGGTCGCGGCCTGCGACGACAGGCTCTGCTTCGCCGAGGCGAGGATGACGTTGACGCCGGTGATCAGGGCCAGGCCGACCATGAGCGCGGCCGCGGTGATCGCGGTGCGCCGCGGGTTGCGGCCCGAGTTGAGCCGGCCCAGCTTGCCCGGCACCGACCAGGAGAACAGCCGGCCGAGCAGCGCGACCACCGGCCGGGCCAGCAGCGGCGTGAGCAGCGCGACGCCGATGAAGCTGATCAGGACGCCGCCGAGGATGAGCCACAGCGTGTTGTCGCCCTGACCGGCGAGGCCGAGGCCGAGCATCGTGCCGCCGGCCGCGCCGATGAGGGCGCCGCTGACGGTGAGCTTGGTCAGCGGGCGGTCCGGGGTCGCGACCTCCTGCAGCGCCGCGATCGGCGGGATGCGGGAGGCGCGCAGCGCCGGCAGGACCGCGGCGACGACCGTCACCAGCAGACCGACCACGAACGCGCTGATCACGGCGGCGGCGGGCACGCCGACGCTGGCGAGGGCGACGCCGCTGACGTTGCCGAACACCCAGGCGAGCAGGACACCGACGCCGACGCCGGCGGCGAGGCCCAGGACCGAGGCGATGAGCCCGATCGCGACCGCCTCGATGATGACCGAGCCGAGCGTCTGGCCGCGGCTGCCACCGAGGGCCCGCATCAGCGCCAGCTCACGCGTCCGCTGCGCGACGATGATCGAGAACGTGTTGAGGATGAGGAACGTACCGACGAACAGGGCGACACCCGCGAAGCCGATCAGGACGTTGTTGAAGAACGACAGCCCCTCCCGGAAGTCCTTCGTCGTCTCGTCCTGCAGCTGCTTGCCGGTCTTGACCTGGAACCCGCCGGCCGCGCCGCTCTCGCCGCCCAGCGCGGCGGCGACATCGGCGCGCAGCTGGTCGTGCGAGACGCCGGGCGCCGCGGTGACCTTCAGCGAGCTGAACACGTCCTTCTCGCCGAGCATCAGCTCCTGCGCGACCGGCGTGGTGAAGAAGACCTCGAGCGAGCCGCCGAGGGAGTCGCGGTCGCCGCTGTAGCCGACGATGCCGACGAGCTTGAACACCTTCTTGCCGGGCTGCAGCGTCAGTACGCCGACGTCGTCGCCGACCTTGATGCCGGCGGCCTTCGCCGTGGTCGCGTTGACCACGATCTCGTCGTCGGCCTGCGGGCCGCGGCCCTCCCGCAGCTGCATCAGGTCGGACGTGCCGACCCAGTTCTCGCCGAGGCGCGGCGGGCCGAACGTGGTGACGACCTTGCCGTTCTTGCCGATGACGCGGGCGCCGTCGGACGTGGCCTCGCCGACGACCTTCGCGACGCCGGGCACGTTCTTCACCTTGTCCAGCGTCGCCGCCGGGATGTTCGCCGCCTGCGACGGGCCCATGTCCTGGCCGTCGACCTTCGGCTTCTGGGTCACCTGGACGTCGGTGTCCTCGAACACCGACGCGAACAGGCTGTCGAACGAGCGGCCCATCGTGTCGGTGAGCACGAACGCCCCCGACACGAACATCACCCCCAGCACGACGGCCAGGCCGGACAGGACCAGCCGCAGCTTGCGGGAGAGCAGGCTCTTCAGTGTGGCGCGCAGCATCGTCAGGCCGCCTTGTCGAGACGCTTGAGACGGTCGAGGACGGCGTCGGCGGTCGGCGCGTACAGCTCGTCGACGATGTGCCCGTCGGCGAGGAACACGACCCGGTCGGCGTACGAGGCGGCGTTGGGGTCGTGGGTGACCATGACGATGGTCTGGCCGAAGTCGCGGACCGAGTTGCGCAGGAACGCGAGGACCTCGGCGCCGGACCGGGAGTCGAGGTTGCCGGTCGGCTCGTCGGCGAAGATGACCTCCGGCCGGGACACGAGCGCCCGCGCGCACGCGACCCGCTGCTGCTGGCCGCCGGACAGCTGGCTCGGCCGGTGCTTGAGCCGGTCCCGCAGGCCGACGGTCTCGATCACGGTGTTGTACCAGGCGGCGTCCGGCTTCCTGCCCGAGATCGACAGCGGCAGCAGGATGTTCTCCTCCGCGGTCAGCGTCGGCAGCAGGTTGAACTGCTGGAAGATGAACCCGACCTTCGTGCGGCGCAGGTTCGTCAGGCCCCGGTCCGACAGGCCGGTGATCTTCGAGTCGCCGATGTAGACCTCGCCGCGCGACACGGCGTCGAGCCCGGCCAGGCAGTGCATGAGCGTCGACTTGCCCGAGCCCGACGGGCCCATGATCGCGGTGAACCGGCCCTTCTCGAGCTCCACGGAAACGCCGCCGAGCGCGTTGACCTGCGCCTCGCCCGTGCCGTATGTCTTCCAGACGTCGACCGCCTTCGCGGCCACCTCGGTGCGCGTCGCAACCGATGCAGTCATGATTCCCCCTGGTGAATGGTGTGCCTTCATCCTCGGGGCGGTTCCGGCTCGTCTCGTCCGCCCGCAGGGCGACCCGACCACCGGTTTTGGGCGGGGGTTTGGCCCGGAGCGGAAATCAGGGTCAACCCCTAGCCCGCCGTTCTCAGCCTTCACAGAAAGGGCTCCGGAAAAGCGGAAAAGCCGGTCGGGGGAGACCCCCGACCGGCTTTTGTCAGCGCTGGTGCTTATTCGTACGCGATGGCGTTGAGCACGTTGAGGCGCACCGCCCGGATCGCGGGGATCAGGCCGGCGACCGCGCCGACGACGAGTGCCCCGATGATGTAGGCGATCATGTACCCCCAGGGCAGCGTGACCGCGCCGAAGCCGATCACCGACTTGAGGGCGGTGACCGTCGCCGCGCCGAGCCCGGCCCCGACGACGAGCCCGAGCACCGTGCCGAACAGCGTGATCACCACGGACTCGATCGTCACCATCGACCACGTCTGCCGGCGCCGCAGGCCGATCGCCCGCAGCATCCCCAGCTCCCTGGTCCGCTCGATCACCGACAGCAGCAGCGTGTTGATGACCCCGAGCACCGAGATGCCCAGCGCGATGAACAGCAGCACCTGCACGATGACCAGCGCCACGTCGAACTGCTGCCGGCTGGAGCCGACGAGCTCGTCCTTCGTCTGGACGCTGACCTCGGGGTTGTTCTTCAGCACCCCTTCGACCGCGGCCTTCGCGTCGGCGATCGTGACCCCGTCCTTGACCTTGACCATGGCCTGGATCGGCTGCGGGAACGCGAACCCGGTCTGCGCGTCGGCGTTGGAGATGACGACGCCGTTGCCGTTGCTGGTCGAGTTGCTGATCCCGACCAGCGTCAGCGTCTTCGTCTGCCCCTTCGCGAACGTCACCGTGATGGTGGTGCCGACCGTGTACTTGCGGTCCTTCGCGGTCTTCTCGTCGGTGGTGAACTCGCCGCTGGCGAGGCGGTCGATCCGGCCCGCGACCGGCCGCAGCTTCAGGACGGTGATCGCCGCCGACGAGTCGTCGTAGGCGAACACGAAGTCCTGCTTGCCGTTGAGCTGCACGCCGTCGTAGGTCACGGCGGCGACCGTCTGCGCCTGCGGCAGCGCCTTGATCTGTGTGAGCTCGTCAGGCTGGATGACCGGCGGCACGTCGGACGTCTGCTGCCCGTAGATGACCAGGTCGGCCTGCAGGTCCTTCTCCACCGACTCGCCGATCGCCGTCGACAGCGACGAGAAGATCGTCGAGATCATCGTGATGATCGCGATGCCGATCATGACCGCGCCGGCCGTGATCGCGGTGCGCCGCGGGTTGCGCGACGAGTTACGCCGCCCCAGCCTGCCCGGCACCGAGAAGGAGAACACCGCGCCGAGCCCGGCGACCAGCGGCCGGCTGACCATCGGCGCGAGCAGCGCCACGCCGATCAGCGTCAGCAGCACCCCGCCGAACACCAGCAGCAGCGTCGCGTCGCCGGCGCCGGCCAGGCCCCACGACAGCGAGCCGACACCGACCGCGGTGACGACGGCACCGGCGATGGTGATGCCGGTCAGCGGCTTGTCGGTCGTCGCCGCGTCCCGCATCGCCGCGATCGGCGCGACCCGGGCCGCCTTGATCGCCGGCAGCACCGCCGAGATCATCGTGACCAGGATGCCGATGGTGAACGACGTCACGATCGCGGCCACCGGCAGCCCCAGGCCCGCGGACTCCATGTTGGCCAGGGCGGTGAACGCGCTCGCCCCGACCGCGCCGAGCCCCATGCCGACCAGGAACCCGAACAGCGACCCGACGACGCCGATGAGCAGCGCCTCCAGCAGCACCGACCGGATGATCTGCCAGCGGCTCGCGCCCATCGCCCGCAGCAGCGCCAGCTCCCGCGTGCGCTGCGACACGATGATCGAGAACGTGTTGAGGATCAGGAACACGCCGACGAGCAGCGCGATCGTGCCGAACCCGAGGAAGAAGTAGTTGAAGTACTTCAGCAGCCCCCGGATCGCCTCGCTGGACGCCTTGGACAGCTCCTCGCCGGTCTGCACGGTGAACGTGGGGCCGAGCGCCGCCTTGATGTTGTCGCGCAGCTGGTTGTCGGTGACGCCCGAGTTGCCCTTGACGTCGATGACGTTGAACACGCCGGGCTCGCCGAGCATCACCTTCTGCGCGGTCGCCTCGGTGAACAGCACCGTCGTCTCGCCGGCCATCGAGTCGCGGCCGCCCGCGTACTGCATGATGCCGGTGATCTTGTAGGTCTTGCGGGCCTCGGCACGGGCGATGATGTCGACGGAGTCGCCGACGGCGAACTTCCCCAGCTTCGCCAGCCCGTTGTTGATGACGATCTCGTCCGCGGCCGCCGGCGCCTTCCCGGCGATCAGCTTCGTCAGCTCGTCCTCGCCGGTCCAGCTCCCGCCGAACTGCCCGGACTGGCTGATGACCACCTTGCCGTTCTTGCCGACGACGCGGGCGCCGGTGACGAACACCTGCCCGGTCGCCGAGCGCACCCCGTCGACCTTCTCGACCCGCGCCACCTCGTCGGCCGGGATCGGCAGGATCGCCTGATTGTTGCCGGACGCCTCGTCGGCCGTCTGCGACTTCGCCGACACCTGCACGTCGGTGTAGCTGTAGATGTTGGAGAACACGTTGTCGAACGTGCGGCCCAACGTGTCGGTGAGCACCAGCGACCCCGACACGAACATGACCGACAGCACCACGGCGAGGGTCGACAAAATCAGCCGGAGCTTGCGCGCCAGCAGGCTCTTGAGCGTCGCGCGCAGCACGGCTCAGCCCGCCTGCGGCGCGTCGGTGGCGCTCTCGACCTTGGCGTCCAGGCCCTTGAGCTTGTCCAGCACCGCGTCGGCGCTCGGGGAGCGCAGCTCGTCGACGACCCGGCCGTCGGCCAGGAAGATGACCCGGTCGGCGTAGGAGGCCGCATTCGGGTCGTGCGTCACCATGACGATCGTCTGCCCGAACTCGCGCACCGAGTTGCGCAGGAACGACAGCACCTCCGCCCCCGACCGCGAGTCGAGGTTGCCCGTCGGCTCGTCGGCGAAGATGACCTCCGGCCGCGCCACCAGCGCCCGCGCGCACGCGACCCGCTGCTGCTGGCCACCGGACAGCTGGCTCGGCCGGTGCTTCAACCGGTCCCGCAGCCCCACCGTCTCGATCACCGTGTCATACCACTTCGGGTCGGCCTTGCGCCCCGCGATCGACAACGGCAGCAGGATGTTCTCCTCCGCCGTCAGCGTCGGCAGCAGGTTGAACTGCTGGAAGATGAACCCGACCTTGGTCCTGCGCAGGTTGGTCAGGTCCCCGTCGGACATCCCCGTGAGCCGGGTGTCACCGACGAAGATCTCACCGCGCGTCACCGAGTCGAGCCCGGCGAGCGTGTGCATCAACGTCGACTTGCCGGACCCGGACGGGCCCATGATCGCGGTGAACTGCCCGCGCTCCAACTCGACGCTCACCCCGTGCAGCGCGATGACCTGGGCCTCGCCGCTGCCGTACACCTTCCACACGTCCACCGCGCGGGCGGCGACCGCCTGCCCGGTCGTGACTGTCGTGGTCACGCTCGATCCCCCTCTGGTTTCGTGAATGCACTCACGCTACGGGGTGATCGTGGGTGTGCCGTCCTCCCGGGGTGCCGGTCGGGGGTACTCCTTGGGAAGGAGGCCTATGAGCCTGGGCGTACGAGACCGGTCTCGTACGCGAGGACGACGGCCTGGACGCGGTCCCTGAGGCCGAGCTTCGTCAGCACGTGCCCGACGTGGGTCTTCACCGTCGTCTCGCTCACCGACAGCGCCCGCGCGATCTCCGAGTTGGACAGCCCCCGCGCCAGCTGCACCAGCACCTCCCGCTCCCGGTCCGTCAGCACCCGCAGGTCCCGCGGCGGCTCCGCGTCCGGGTCGGGCAGCGCGTCGGCGAACTTGTCCAGCAGCCGTTTCAGGATCCGGGGCGCGACGACCGCCTCACCGGCCGCCACCGTCCGGATCGCGGTGACCAGGTCGTCGGCGGGCACGTCCTTGGCCAGGAACCCGCTCGCGCCGGCCCGCAGCGCGCCCACCACGTACTCGTCGAGGTCGAACGTGGTCAGGATCAGCACACGTACGGGCAGCTTCGCCTCGACGATCGCGCGGGTCGCCGCCACGCCGTCCATGCGGGGCATCCGGATGTCCATCAGCACCACGTCGGGCAGCAGCCGCCGGGCCAGCTCGATCGCCTCGACGCCGTCACCCGCCTCCGCGACGATGTCGAGGTCCGCCTCGCCGCCGAGCACCATCCTGAACCCGGTGCGCAGCAGCGGCTGGTCGTCCACGAGCAGGAGCCGGATAGGCCTCTCGTTCAAGCTCTGCGCCTTTCCTATGCGGGCAGCCGTTCCACGCTGTCCGCATGCTGTTCGATGGGGATCCTCGCGTGCACACGGTAACCCCCGCCGGGCCGCGGCCCGGTGCGCAGCGTCCCCCCGTACAACATGACCCGCTCCCGCATGCCCAGCAGTCCGTGCCCGATCGCGGCCGTGCCCAGCTGCGGCCCGCGTCCCGTGTCGCACACCTCCACGACCACGTCCGAGCGGCTGAACACCATCCTCACCTCGACCGTCGCCGCGCCGGCGTGCTTCAACGCGTTCGTCAGCGCCTCCTGCACGATCCGGTAGATCGTCAGCGCGATGCCCGGATCCAGCTGCCCCGGCACGCCCTCCACCCGCAGCACCGCCTGCAGACCGGCCTCCCGGATCTGCTCCACCAACCCCTCCACGCCGGCGAGCCCCGGCTGCGGCGCCAGCTCACCGGCCGGCTCCGCCTCCGTGCGCAGCACCGTCAGCAGCCGCCGCATCTCCCGTAACGCGGTCCTGCCGGTCTCCTCGATCGTCGCGAGCGCCTCGTCCGCGGCACCCGGATCCCGCTGCAGCATCCGCCGCGACCCGGTGGCCAGCACCCCCATCACGCTCACGTGGTGCGCCACGACGTCGTGCAGCTCCCGCGCGATCCGCCGCCGCTCGTCGGCCACCGCCTGCTCCGTCAGCGCCCGCTGGCTCGTCTCCGCCGTCCTCGCCCGGTCCTCCAGCGCCGCCACATACGCCCGCCGCGTCGCCATCATCCGCCCGACCGTGAAGCACACCAGCGCGTTCATCGCGTTGAACAGCAGGAAGACCTCGGGCGTCAGCCCGAGCGGCTCGTCATTGGTGCGCCCCAGCACCGTCGCCAGCACCATCCCCGGCACCCAGATCAGCAACCCGGCCGCGATCGCCCGCCGCAACGGCAGATACGCCGCCGCCGTGTACGTGAGGACGACCACGGCGAACCCGCCGTTCATCACCGGCAGCACCTCGAGGAACGGCACCACGGTGTGCGCCGCCGTGAACCACACCGCCCCCCACAGCCACCGCCGCCGCACCGCCACCGCCAGCAACCCGACTGTGTCGAACGCCACCTGCAGGACCAGGTTGCCGGCCCCGAGCACATGCTCCGCGAGCGCCGTCGCACTCCCGCTGACCACAGCGAGCACGACCGCGAGCACGATGTCCTGCACCAACGGGTCCGCTCGGCGGCTCAGCACGCGCTTCAGCACTCTTCGTACGCTATCGGCTCCAACCCCGGTTGGATTCGTCGCCGCGTCCGACCCGCGCCTCCTGCTTGAGGATGAGACGCCCGTCCCCCCACCCCCCCACCTACCGCGACGCGCCGCCCGCGGCCGCGTGATCCAAGGCCGGTTCTGGTCGTCCCGACGGCCAGAACTGTCCTTCGATCAAGCAGCCCGCGCCCCGCAGCGGCACGGCACCCGCCTGGCACCCGCCCCCTGCGGCCCGTCGAGCGCTGACGGATGCGAGGTTCGTGATTGGAGATCGAAGGCCGGTTCTGGTCGTGCCGGCGGCCGGGGCTGTCCTTCGATCAAGCAGGCCGGGCTCGCAGCGGCACGGCACCCGGCCGGCACACGGCGCCTCCGGCAGCTCGAGGCCGATCCGCGTGTCGACGGCGGTCGGGCTGGGATACGGGCCCCGGCCACTCGGACGCCTCGCCGGGCTGCTTGCCGAGACGACCGAAGCCGGCCGGCTGGCCGGAGCGGACGGCTGGCGGAGACGCGTGCGATGCTCACGCCCGTGTCATGCCCCTGCCCGCGCCGTGCAGTGCCGGGTTGCACCTGCGCCGCGCCTGGCGGGACAGCCAACATCTGACCCACGACCGGCTGCGGGTTGCCCAACGCATGCACCGGCTGCGCCCGGTCCACGATCGCGACGGTCCGAACCCGCCCTGCCGCACCAGCGTCGCGCGGTACCCGTGCCGTGCCCACACCCGCTCAGTGTCCGCGCCCGCGCAGTGCCGCGCCTGCGCCCACGCGGCCCCCGCATCCGGCCCATGGTCCACCCGCGCCGTGTCTGTGCCGCGTCCGTCCCGTGCCGCACCCGTGCAGTGCGCGTGTCGTACTTCGGCCAGGATCACGGGACGAGCTAGGTCATCGTGCCGGGTGGCACCCGTCGCCGGCGGCACTGGGCTCGCCGCGCCGGCCAGACGGAGCCTTGAGCGCATCGTGTGGCGCTCGGGCCCTGCCACCCCGCACCGCGTCCGGTCTCGAAACGGCCCGTGCCGGTTCCGGGTGAGTCGAGCGACACACCGCCCGGCCCGCTCCAGATCACGCCCGTGCCCGCCTGCACCCAGCGCCGCTCCGGCACCGCGCGGTGCCCGGGCCGTGCTGCGCCGTGTCCGCAGGAGGTCCTGGGGCTGTGCCGACGCACCAAGTCACCGCGCCGGGTGGCACCCCCTCACGGGACGGGCTGGACTCACCGCGCCGGCCTGACGGTGTGGGCCCTGAGCGCTGCGCGTCGACCTGTCGCCCCGGCACGGCGTCCGGTTTCGATCCGGCGGCGTGCCATCCGCGACGTGCCGGCCCCCAACGAGTCGACCGACACACCGCCCCGGGCCGAACCGGGCCGAACCGGGAGCGGCGGCCAGGGTCACTCGTCGCGGCCCGCGGCGGGCTCCTCCTCCGTCGACAAGGGCAGCGCGGCAGCCGTCGCCGGCTCGGGGAACGGCGGCGGCGTCCCGCCGAACGCCGGGCACAGCGCCTGGTGGGCGCACCAGCCGCACAGCCGGCTCGGCTGGGCCCTGAAGTCGCGCTCGGCCGTCGCCCGCTCGATCGCCTGCCACAGGGCCAGCAGCGTCCGCTCGAACCTGGCCAGCTCGTCGGCGTCGGGGGAGAAGTCGCAGACCTCGCGGTCCTTCAGGTACATGAGGCGTAACACGCGGGGCACCACGCCGCGGGTCCGCCACAGGACCAGCGCGTAGAACTTCAGCTGGAACATGGCGCGCGCCTCGAAGGCCTCGCGGGGCGCGCCGCCGGTCTTGTAGTCCACGACGCGGAGGTCGCCGGCGGGGGAGACGTCGAGGCGGTCGATGTAGCCGCGGATGACGAGCTTGCCGTCGACCTCGGCCTGGACGAACGCCTCCCGCTCCGCGGGCTCCAGCCGGTTGGGGTCCTCCACGGCGAAGTAGCCACCGAGCAGCTCGCGGCTGGACTCCAGGAACGCCTCCGTGTCCGCGAACAGGTCGGCGAGGCCCTCCTCGGTCTCCACGAGACGCTGCCACTGCGGCGCGACGAGGGCGGCGGCCCGCTCGGGAGTCCGGCTGCCGCTCGGCTCCTCGAACAGCGCCTCCAGCACGGCGTGCACGAGCGTGCCTCGCATCTGGTCGGGGGTCGGGCGCTCGGGAAGCCTGTCGATGCTGCGGAACCGGTACAGCAGCGGACACGTCTTGAAGTCCGCGGCGCGCGACGGCGACAACGTAGGCAGGGTGGTGATGGTCTCCGTCATGCGTGGAAGGTTAGGCCACGGGTACGACAGTTTTCGCGGACCGACCCCTCGGCGCGGACTACACGTAGCATCATGGGCAATGGACGACTACCGCTCGGCTCCCGCGCCGGCGTCGTCGGCTGCCCGGACCCGGCCGCCGGAGCGCGGCTCCGGGATCCCGCTGGGGCGGCTGTTCGGCGTCCCGATCTTCCTCGCCCCGTCCTGGTTGCTGCTCGCCGCGCTGATCACGCTGACGTATAGCCAGTTCCTGTCGGCGCAGCGGACGCTGCCGATGACGACCGGGTTCGTGCTGGGCTTCGGGTTCGTGGTGTGCCTGCTGCTGTCGGTGCTGCTGCACGAGCTCGGCCACGCGGTGACGAGCCGGCACAGCGGGATCGGTGTGAGCGGTATCACGCTGGAGATGCTCGGCGGCTACACGGAGATGGAGCGGGAGGCGCCGCGGCCGGGCGTGGAGCTGTTCGTGTCGCTCGCCGGGCCGGCCGTGTCGCTGCTGCTGGGGCTGCTGGCGGGCGGCGTCGCGCTGGTGCTGCCGGCGCACAGCCTGGCCGAGACGTTCGCGTTCCAGCTGGCACTGAGCAACATCGTGGTGGCCGTGTTCAACGCGCTGCCCGGGCTGCCGCTGGACGGCGGGCGGGCGCTGCAGGCCCTCGTCTGGAAGATCAGCGGTGACCCGAATCTCGGCCGGCGGGTCGCCGGCTGGTCGGGGCGCCTCGTCGCGGTCGCCACCGCCGCCACCGTGGTCGTGCTGTACTCCCAGGGCGTCCTCGACAGGGTCTTCGGCCTGCTCTTCACGCTGCTGGTCAGCATCACGATGTGGGTCGGCGCCGGTCAGGCGATCCGGCACGGGCGGGTCGCGTCGAGCCTGCCGCCGTTCAACGCGCGGGAGCTGGCCAGGCCGGTGATCCCCGTCGCCGCGGCCACGCCGCTGGCGGAGGCGGAGCGGATCGCCCAGCAGAGCGGCGGCCAGCCCCTGGCCGTCGTGGACGGGGCCGGGGCGATGCTCGGGTTCGTGCACGGCGCCTCCGCGCGGGCGGTCCCGGCGGAGCGCCGGCCGTGGGTGCCGATCGGCGACGTCACCCGCCGGATCGACGAGCACCACGTCCTGGCAGGGGATCTGCGGGGCACCGACCTGCTGCACGCCATCCGGGACGACCCGGGCGGCGACTACCTGGTGGTCTCGGGTGAGGATGTGCACGGCGTCCTGCGCGGCGCCGAGCTGCTCTCGTTGCTCGAAACACGCAGATCCACCAGCAGGCCCACCAGCAGAAGGAATCGCACGTGACTGTGTCCCTCGACCTCCCCACCACCCGCCGGGGACCCTTCCAGCCGGGTGACCGGGTCCAGTTGACCGACCCCAAGGGGCGGATGCACACGATCGTGCTCGAACCGGGCAAGGAGTTCCACACCCACCGCGGCGCCCTGCCGCACGACGACCTGATCGGCTCGCCCGACGGCAGCGTCGTGACGAGCGCCGGCGGCACGGCGTACCTCGCGCTGCGGCCGCTGCTGTCGGACTACGTGCTGTCCATGCCCCGCGGCGCCCAGGTCATCTACCCGAAGGACGCCGCGCAGATCGTCGCCATGGGCGACATCTTCCCCGGTGCCCGGGTCCTGGAGGCCGGGGCCGGCTCCGGCGCCCTCACCTGCTCGCTGCTGCGGGCGGTCGGACCGAGCGGCAGCGTCACGTCGTACGAGATGCGCGAAGACTTCGCAGCGATCGCCAGGCGCAACGTCGAGGCCTTCCTCGGTGGGCCCCAGGCAGGGTGGACCTTGCGAGTAGGTGACGTAGCGGGCTGCGAAGATGTCGGTTTTGATCGGATAATTCTAGACATGTTGACCCCGTGGGAGATCCTGCCGCTCGTGTCGCGGGCGCTGATTCCAGGCGGGGTGTTCATCGGCTATGTGGCGACCACGCCGCAGCTGTCCGAGCTGGTGGAGGCGTTGCGCGAGGACGGCGGCTACACGGAGCCCCGGGCTTGGGAGAGCCTGGTGCGTGACTGGCACGTCGAGGGTCTCGCGGTGCGGCCCGATCACAGGATGATCGCGCACACCGCGTTCCTCGTCAGTGCCCGGAAGCTGGCGCCGGGGGTGACGGCGCCGCCGCGGCGCCGCAAGCCGAGCAAAGGCGCCGAAGCGTATGCGGCGCGGCGGTTGGCAGCCACCGCGGTCGCACGGGAGGAGGAGGCAAAGGATGAGCCGTCCGAGCTTCAGTGACCTACCTGCCGTATTTCCGGACTGGTCGCCCTATCCGGACCTCGAGTCGGCGGCCAGGGCATACCTGCGGGACCCGGACATCGCGCTCGACGCGATGGCCGGCGTCCTGCGCGGGCAGAGTGTGCTCGGTTTCACGCTCGAGCGGTTCGTCAACGACGTCAACGGGGTCTGGCAGGAGGTCGTCGTCTGCGACGGCACCCGGCTCATCCTGTGGCACGGCGAGGACATCCCGCCCGAGGAGGCGCCGCCGGGCTCGATGACGTCGTCGCTGCGGGTCGTGGCGCTGTCGGCGGTGACCGAGGTCGGCTGCCGCCGCCGGCTCAGCCGCAACCCCAACGGGCACGCGAGAGTGGACAGCGTCGATGTCTACCTGCTGCTGACCTCGCTCGACGAGGCGAACGTCGCCGCCGAGGAGGCCGGCTCCGTCATCCGCCACGACGCGTTGCGCTTCGGTAAAACTCTCGACGACGGCGGCGCCGGACAGATCGCCCGATTGGAGGAGTTTGCCCGGCTGGTCTCTTCTCTCGTGGGCAAGCCGATGCTGTGAGGAATCAGTCGGCGTTGGGTCCGGCGACGGGCACGTCGTCGGACGCCCGGTGCACGTGGATGCAGTCGCCGGGGCACTCCTTGGCCGCGTCGATGACCTCGAGCCGGAGGTGTTCGGGCACGTCGACGCGGGTGCCGGGGGCCAGCCGCAGCTCGCCGTCGGTCCCCTTCACGTAGGCCAGACCGTCGACGTCGAACTCGAATACCTCAGGCGCGTACTGCACACACAGGCCGTCGCCGGTGCACAGATCCTGGTCAACCCACACCTCAAGAGCGCTCACGCTGCAACATTACAGGGCTGGTGGAAAGCGCCTCCAGGCCGCACGATTTGTAAAAGCCCTGTGGCGCACGGGTTCGAAGGGGCCCAGACCGGCGAACAGCAGTTAGTGTTAGAGCACAACGTTCAAAGCCCCCGGGGAGGTGGGACGTGGCACGCAGCGACGACGCGGAGACGCGCGCCGCACGATGGGAGAAGGACGCCCACGATCTCTCCACGCAGGTCGCTTTCCTCCAGGAGGAACTCGCCCTGGTGCGGCGCAAGCTGACGGAAACCCCGCGACACGTGCGACAGCTCGAGGAGCGGCTTGCCGCAGCGCAGGCGCAGATTGCCCGGCTGACCGAAAACAACGAGCGGCTCGTGGCCACCCTCAAGGAGGCCCGCGCCCAGATCGTGACGCTGAAGGAGGAAGTTGACCGCCTGGCACAGCCGCCGAGCGGTTACGGCGTCTTCCTCGCCCGCCACGAAGACGGTTCCGTTGACGTCTTCACCGGTGGGCGCAAGCTGCGCGTGGCAGTTTCCCCGGCCATCGAGGTCGAGGAGCTGCGCCGAGGCCAGGAGGTCCTGCTCAACGACGCCCTGAACATCGTCGACGCGCTCGGGTTCGAGCGGGCCGGCGAGGTCGTCATGTTGAAGGAGATCCTGGAAGGTGGTGACCGCGCTCTCGTCATCTCGCACGCCGACGAGGAGCGGATCGTCCACCTGGCCGACACCCTCGCCGAAGCGCCGTTGCGCGCCGGCGACTCGCTCATGATCGAGCCCCGCTCGGCGTATGCCTACGAGCGGATCCCGAAGAGCGAGGTCGAGGAGCTGGTGCTGGAGGAGGTGCCCGACGTCGACTACACCGACATCGGCGGCCTCTTCTCGCAGATCGAGCAGATCCGCGACGCCGTGGAGCTGCCGTTCCTGCACGCGGAGCTGTTCCGCGAGCACCTGTTGCGTCCGCCGAAAGGCGTCCTGCTCTACGGCCCTCCCGGCTGTGGCAAGACGCTGATCGCCAAGGCGGTCGCCAACTCGCTGGCGAAGAAGATCGCCGAGCGACGCGGCGAGGAGCGCAGGACCAGCTACTTCCTCAACATCAAGGGTCCCGAGCTGCTCAACAAGTATGTCGGCGAGACCGAGCGGCACATCCGGCTGATCTTCCAGCGCGCCCGTGAGAAGGCGAGCGAGGGCACCCCGGTCATCGTGTTCTTCGACGAGATGGACTCGGTGTTCCGGACCCGTGGCTCGGGCGTCTCCTCCGACGTCGAAAACACGATCGTGCCTCAGCTGCTGAGCGAGATCGACGGCGTCGAGGGCCTGGAAAACGTCATCGTCATCGGCGCGTCCAACCGGGAAGACATGATCGACCCGGCGATCCTGCGCCCCGGCCGGCTCGATGTGAAGATCAAGATCGAGCGACCGGACGCCGAGGCGGCCAAGGACATCTTCTCCAAGTACATCCTCACCACCGTCCCGCTGCACAAGGACGACATCGCCGAGCACGACAACTCGCCCGAGGCGACGGTCGCGGCGATGATCGACGCGGTGGTCCTGCGGATGTACTCCGAGACCGAGGAGAACCGGTTCCTCGAGGTGACCTACGCCAACGGCGACAAGGAGGTCCTGTACTTCAAGGACTTCAACTCCGGCGCGATGATCCAGAACATCGTCGACCGGGCCAAGAAGATGGCGATCAAGGACTTCCTCAGCAACGGCCAGAAGGGCATGCGCCTCCAGCACCTGCTCGACTCCTGCGTTGACGAGTTCCGCGAGAACGAGGACCTTCCCAACACCACCAACCCCGACGACTGGGCCCGCATCTCCGGCAAGAAGGGCGAGCGGATCGTCTACATCCGCACGCTCGTCTCCGGCGGCAAGGGCGCGGAGGCCGGCCGGTCCATAGAGACCGCGACCAACACCGGCCAATATCTGTAACACCGCGACACCGGCGGGCGGCGACCTCGGCAGAGGCGCCGCCCGCTTCGCATGACCCCAGCAGCGCACCAGCAGCGCATCAGGAGCCAGAGCCAAGGGCAAAGAGCCAAGTTCATGGCTCCGGTCCGTCGTGGGCAAGGCCGTTGCTCCCGCAGCCAACGGTCGGGCCTTGGCGGCCCTCCCTGCACGTCCGCGTGCAGTTGCGCAGACCGCGGCGCCGGCCGGGGCGCCTCCGCGGACTTCCGCTGGAGCAGGTCCCCGTCGACTTCGGC